>NZ_SCOY01000016.1:0-114988 GCF_005503035.1 Rhodococcus sp. Q | reverse complement strand
CTCCCAGAACGCGCCCGCCCCCGCCGACCGGACCTGACGCGTCAGTCGAATCCGCCGCCGCCCTGCGGCGCCGGGATGCGGACGACGCGGTCGTCGGTGGGTCCGGGGAGGTCACCGGACTTGTTCACCGTCGCCACCCAGACCTGTCCTCCCGCACCCAGATCGGCTCCGCCGAGCATGCCGTAGGTGTCCTGCGCGATCAGTCCGGGTGCGGCCTGCGCGGCGCCGGTGCGCGGGTCGATGGGCAGGACGGCGAGTGCCCGACCCCCGGTGAGTGACACCGCGACACCACCGTCGACGGCTGTGCAGCCCGCGACGCCCGGCCGATCCGGCCACGTCCACACGGGTGTGCCCGTGGCGCCCACTGCCGAGACGCGCTGCAACCGGTCCTCGAGGACGGTGCGATCGGTGACCCACACGCCGCCGCCCACGGGGTCGAGACACACGTCGCCGACGGTCCCGATTCCGGACAGCACCACCTGAGGCGGCGGCTGCGACGGCGACGGTGTGAGGGCGGTGACCCGCAGGACCTTTCCGGCCAGGGATCCGGGATCTGCTGCCGCTGCGGGGTTTCCCGCGTCGCCCGTGACGACGGTCAGTTCGGACGGCGTGGTGAAGGTCAGTGCCCCTGCGTTCCCGCTCGCCCCTCGCGGAATACCCGTCAGGACGTCCTTCGGGGTGTCGCCGGGTGCGATGCGAACCACCCTGTTGTCGGAGGCAGTGGTGACGTACGCGTAGAGCAGGTTGTCCTCGGTGTAGGTGGGGGACAGTGCGACGCCGAGCAGGCCACCGTCACCCGATCCGTCCACGTCGACGCGCGCGATCTCCTGGGCCGGCAGGCCCGGAGTGACCTGGACTATCCGTCCGGTGCGCCGCTCGGTGACCAGTGCGGACTGCCCCCCGGGCAGGACGGTCAGCCCGCCGGTGACGTCGAGGCACGTCGCGACGACGGCGGGGTCGGGGTCGACGCACGGCACGACATCCGGCGGTGCGCCGGTCGCGTCGGGCGTGGTCGTCGGTGCGTCCGGTTGGCGTGGCTCGACCTCGCCCGCCGAGAAGGTGGGGACGGGGGTGAACGGGGTGGACGCGCTGTCGTCGAACCGGGCGCAGCCCGGCAGCACGGTCAGGGCGAGTGTGGACAGCACCGCGGTGCGGTACGCCGCACGATTGATCGCCATGTCCGAACCGTACGACAACCGACTCACCGCGCGCCGAACCGGTGGTCGGTGGCCTACCCGACCTACGCTGGGTTGCGTGACCGACAACCCGCGACAGAACCCGGCAGCCGAGGGCTTCGCCCGCTCGGTGCCCAGCACCGGCACCGCGCAGTCGGGCCGGATTCCCACCACCGACGACGATCTCGACTTCCTGCCGACCGAGCAGATCCCGACCTACAGCGCATCCGATTCGGCGACGTCAGCTCCGCATCCGACGGAGGAGTTGCGGACGGCCGATTCGTACGACCGAGACCTCGCGGCCACGTTGGCCGCGTCGACCGCGCCTCCTGCAGTGGTCGCGCCCACCGCGCCGCCCCCGACACCGCGCGGCACCCTCGACCTCGGGTTGCTCGTCCTGCGCGTCGCGGTCGGTGCCGTTGCGCTGGCGCACGGGCTGCAGAAGCTGCTGGGGATCTGGGGTGGTCCGGGACTCGACGGCTTCGAGTCGTTCCTCGTCGATGCGGGTTTCCAGCAGGCCGCCATCCTGGCGTACGCGGGCGCGATCGGTGAGGTCGTGGCGGGTGTCCTGCTGATTGTCGGATTGTTCACACCGTTCGCCGCCGCGGGTCTGCTCGCGGTCCTGATCAACGCCTGGTGTGTGCAGCAGGCAGCCGACCCCGGTCTGCAATGGTTCGCACCGGACGGCCCCGAGTTGGAGCTGTTGCTCGCGGCGGTGCTCGTCGCGATCGCGCTGACGGGCCCGGGACGTATCTCGGTGGAGGGCAGGCGCCGGTGGGCCACGAGGCCGCACATCGGCTCGTTCGTCGTGCTGCTGTTGGGTGTCGCGGGGGGCGTGTGCCTGTGGATCTTCCTCAACGGAGCGAATCCGCTCGCGTGACGTGAGGTCCGCGTTGACGCGGAGTCGCCGACCTCGACATAATGGCCGTACAAATCGGTGCGACGTGGAGGCGGGCTTGGACGTTCGAGAACCCGCCTATCAGGCGCTCGCCAATCGGCTCCGCGGCGAGATCGCCGACGGCCTCTACCGGGACGGCGTGCGGTTGCCGACGGAAGCGGAACTGGCCGTCGCACACGGCGTCAGTCGTCAGACCGTGCGCCGCGCGTTCCACGACCTGGTCTCCGAGGGCATCGTCCACCGCGTCCCGGGACGCGGCACCTTCGCCAGCGAGACCACCGGACGCTATCTACGGCAGCTGGGTTCCATCGAAGACCTGATGAATCTGTCGACCGACACGACGATGGAGATCGTGTCGCCGATGCGACGCCAGGTCGACATCGAGGCGGCGAGCCGACTCCGGCTGGACACCGATCTGCTCTATGCGGTGTCGTTCCGGCGCCTGCACGACGGGGTTCCGTTCGTGTACACGACGGTGTACCTGCCGGAGATCGTCGGCAAGGCGGTCGTCGAGGCCCCGGAACTCGCGGCGGGCGCGTCGAGCACGTACACGATGATCGGCCTGATCGAGCCGCATCTGGCGATGCCCATCGTGCAGGCCGACCAGTCGATCACGGTGGCCTCGGCGCCCGATGCCGCCGCATCCGCCGTCGGCTGCGAGCCGGGGCATCCGATGCTACGGGTGGATCGCCTCTACTCCAACGAGATCGACGAGCCGACGGAGCTCGCGATCAGCTACTTCCTACCCGAGCACTACACCTATCGGGTGACCCTGAGACGACGCTGACCGTGGTCGCACCACCTCGGGGTGCGACCACGGCCGGTTCGGTCGCCCGTCAGACGGGCAGGTTCGCCGGTATCGGCTCCGGCTCCGGCTCCGGTGCGGCCTCCACGGGTGCGGCGAGCCGTCGACCGAGCACCGACCTGCGGTACCCGTAGGCGAAGTACACCGCGACGCCGAGGGCCATCCACACCACGAACCGGATCCAGGTCTCCACCGACAGGTTCAGCATCAGCCACCCGCAGGCGAGGACCGCGAGGATCGGAACCAGCGGCACCAACGGCACCCTGAACCCGCGGGGCAGGTCCGGACGCGTGCGGCGCAGGATGACGACTCCGATGCAGACGAGGACGAACGCGAAGAGCGTGCCGATGTTGACCATCTCCTCGAGAGTGCCCATCGGGAAGAGCGCCGCGAGCACCGCGACGACACCGCCGACGAGGAGCGTGATCCGCACCGGGGTGCCGCGGCGCCCGGTCTTCGCGAGGCCACGGGGCATCAGACCGTCGCGGGACATCGCGAACAACACCCGGGTCTGGCCGAGCATCATCACCATCACGACGGTGGTCAGTCCGGCGAGGCCGCCGAAGCTGATCGCCATCTTCGCCCAGGTGATGCCATGCGCCTCGAAGGCCGTGGCCAGGGTGGCACTGCCGTCTCCCACGAGCGGGCTGCCGGTCCTCAGGTCGGTGTACTTCACCATGCCGGTGAGGACGACGGTGACCGCGACGTACAGGACGGTCACGATCGCGAGGGAGCCGAGAATGCCTCGGGGCAGGGACTTCTGCGGATTCTTCGTCTCTTCGGCGGTGGTCGCGACCACGTCGAATCCGATGAAGGCGAAGAACACGAGAGATGCCGCGGCCAGCAGTCCATACCATCCGTACGTGCTGCCGCCTGCGCCCGTGAAGAACGACAGCAGCGACTGGTGCATTCCTGCGGCGGCGTCACCTGCCTGTTCCGCCGGAGGAACGAACGGGGAGTAGTTGTCGGTGTCGATGTAGAAGAACCCGACCACGATGACGAGCAGAACCACCAGAATCTTGATGGCCGTGACGATCGCCGACACCCGGGAGGACACCTTGGTTCCGACGGCGAGGACGACGGTCAGCACGCCCACGATCACCAGTGCGCCCCAGTCCAGGTTCAGTGGTCCGATGTGCGCGATGGTGGACCCGGCGCCGAACACGTTGCCCAGGTAGAGGGACCATCCCTTCGCGACCACCGCCGACGCGAGGGCGAACTCGAGAATCAGGTCCCATCCGATGATCCAGGCGACGAACTCGCCGAATGTCGCGTACGAGAAGGTGTAGGCGCTGCCCGCGACGGGAACCGTGGAGGCGAACTCGGCGTAGCACAGGGCGGCCAGCGCACAGGCGCAGGCTGCCAGCACGAATGCCAGTGAAATAGACGGTCCGGCAACGTTTCCCGCGGTCCGTGCGGTGAGGGTGAAGATGCCGGCACCGATCACCACCGCGACACCGAACACCGTCAGATCGCGGGTGGTGAGCTCTCTTCGGAGCCGGGTGTCGGGTTCGTCGGTGTCCGAGATGGATTGCTCGACGGATTTGGTACGCCAGATTCCGGATCCGGGCATGGATGCGCTCCTCGGTGTGCTCCGGTGACCTCGTGGGCCGCGCGGGCTGGGCGGTTGCGATGTGATGTGGGTCTCACCGCGTCCACGAGGGAAGCATCGCGCCGGGCGGCAGCGCAACAGCGCGTTCGGCAGGTGCGCGTCGTGCTCACGCGATGGCGTGCCAGGTATCGCCAGCTATTCATCATGCTCAGGAAAACTGCTCGGTACGTGTCTCCGTGGCCACGTCTGTTGACAATCATGTGACGTGGATTACAGTTCGCGGTGCGGAAATCCCCGCGACCCAATCGCTCCACGACCGCGCCCCACAAGGGTGGCGTCGCCGTGATGCGCAGTGAAGGAGTATCAGTGAGCGCCCTCGACACCCTCGGCGAACAGAACTTCGAACAGCTTTCGGTTCGGCGCCTCGACGGCGGATTCGCCAGCATCGTCGCCGTCCACGACACCACTCTCGGGCCGGCGCTCGGCGGTGTCCGCATTCGCAAGTACGCCACCGACGACCTCGCGGCAGCGGACGCACTGCGACTCGCGCGAGCCATGACCTTCAAGGCCGCGCTCGCGGGGCTGCCACTGGGTGGCGGCAAGTCGGTGATCAACGCCGATCCCCGCGACGACAAGACCGTGGAGATGCTCGAGGCACACGGTCGGCACGTCGCGGCGTTCGACGGCCGCTACATTCCCGGCGCGGACATGGGCACCGGCCCCGCCGACCTCGAAGTGATCGGTCGGCACGCGCCCCGCGTCTCCAGCGACGGCCGGGACCCGTCGCCCTACACGGCCCGCGGCGTGGTCGTGTCGATGGAGACCGTGGCGAACCGATTGGGCAGCAACGGAATCGGGCACAAAGGGCTGGACGGACTTCGGGTTGCGGTGCAGGGCATCGGCAACGTGGGCCGGGGCATCGTAGAACTGCTCACCGCCCGCGGCGCGCGGGTGGTCGTTGCCGATCCGGATCCGGAGCGCGTCGCGTCGGCGGTCACGGATCACGGTGCGACCGCAACAGCGCTCGACACCGTGCTCCTCTCGGACGTCGACGTCGTGTGCCCGGCGGGTCCCGGACTCGTGGTCACCGAGGAGGTCGCCGGTCGGCTGCGTGCGAGCGCGGTGGTCGGTGCCGCGAACAACATGTTCGCCGGGCCGGGCGTCGGCGCGACTCTCGCCGCCCGCGGTGTCGCGTACGTCCCGGACTTCGTGTCCAACGCGGGAGGGTTGATCTCGTGCGCCGCCGAGATCAACGGTGAGGTCGACTTCGTGGACCGGGTCGACCGGATCGGTGTTGTCGTCGACGAGATCCTGCACAACGCGGCGGTGACCCGGTCCGATCCGGAGTCGGCCGCGATGGCTCTGGCGCATCGTCGGATCGACGCAGCGCGCCAGGGTGTGTCGGGGTAGACGCGGTGGCGCCCGTGCGGACGGCGCTTCGTCCGCACGGGCACCAGCAGGTCACGGCACCTGGCGGACGGCACCCTTGTCGGCGGACGTCGCGAGTGCGGCGTAGGCACGCAGCGCGGTCGTGACGGTGCGCTGACGGTCGACGGGCTGCCACGGCCGCTCGGACGCCTCCATCTTGGCGCGGCGCTCGGCCAGGACGTCCTCGTCGACGACGACCTCGAGCGTGCGGGTCGCGACGTCGATGCGGATCTGGTCGCCGTTCTCGACCAGGCCGATGACGCCGCCTGCCGCGGCCTCGGGGGAGACGTGGCCGATCGACAGGCCGGACGTGCCGCCGGAGAAGCGTCCGTCGGTGACCAGCGCACACACCTTGCCGAGGCCGGCGCCCTTGAGGAATGCGGTGGGGTGCAGCATCTCCTGCATGCCCGGTCCGCCCTTCGGTCCCTCGTAGCGGACCACGATGACGTCACCCGGCTTGATCTTCTTCTGCAGGATCACCGAGACGGCTTCCTCCTGTGACTCGACCACGACGGCCGGGCCCTGGAAGGAGAACAGTTCCTCGTCGATGCCCGCGGTCTTGAGGATCGCGCCGTCGACGGCGATGTTGCCGCGCAGCACGCACAGGCCGCCCTCGACGGTGTAGGCGTGCTCGATGTCGCGGATGCACCCGCCCGCCGCGTCGGTGTCGAGTGCGGACCACCGGTTGTTCGTCGAGAACGGCTCCGTGGTGCGAACCCCACCGGGTGCGGCGTGGAAGAGTTGGACTGCTTCGTCGGACGCCTTGCCGGAGCGGACGTCCCACGTGTCGAGCCACTCGTCGAAGCTCTTGGTGTGCACCGTCGACACATCGGTCTCGAGCAGGCCGCCGCGACGCAGCTCACCGAGCAGGGCGGGGATGCCGCCGGCGCGGTGCACGTCCTCCATGTGGTAGTCCGAGTTGGGGGAGACCTTCGACAGGCACGGCACCTGGCGGCTGATCTCGTCGATGGTGGACAGGTCGAAGTCGACCTCGCCCTCCTGCGCCGCGGCCAGGGTGTGCAGCACCGTGTTGGTGGAGCCGCCCATCGCGACGTCGAGTGCCATCGCGTTGCGGAACGCCTTGGGGGTGGCGATGTTCCGCGGCAGGACCGACTCGTCCTCGTCGCGGTAGTAGCGCAGCGCGGCCTCGACGACGGTGGTGCCGGCACGGCTGAACAGTGCGCGGCGGGCCTCGTGGGTGGCCAGCGTGGAGCCGTTGCCGGGCAGTGCGAGTCCGAGCGCCTCGGTGAGGCAGTTCATCGAGTTCGCGGTGAACATGCCCGAGCAGGAACCGCACGTGGGGCAGGCGCTGCGCTCGACCTCGTCCAGGCCCTCCTCGGACACGGAGTCGTTGGCGGACGCGGAGATGGCGGTGATGAGGTCGGTCGGGGCCTGTGCGACGCCACCGACGACGACGGCCTTGCCCGCCTCCATCGGACCACCCGAGACGAACACGGTCGGGATGTTCAGGCGCATCGCGGCATTGAGCATCCCGGGCGTGATCTTGTCGCAGTTGGAGATGCAGACCAGGGCGTCGGCGGTGTGCGCGTTGACCATGTATTCGACCGAGTCGGCGATGATCTCGCGGCTCGGCAGTGAGTAGAGCATGCCGCCGTGGCCCATCGCGATGCCGTCGTCCACGGCGATGGTGTGGAACTCGCGGGGGACGCCGCCCGCCGCGCGAACGGCCTCGGCGACGATGTCACCGACGTCCTTGAGGTGGACGTGGCCGGGCACGAACTGGGTGTACGAGTTCGCGATCGCGACGATCGGCTTGCCGAAGTCGGAGTCCGTCATGCCGGTGGCTCGCCACAGGGAGCGGGCTCCGGCGGCATTGCGTCCGACGGTGGTGGTGCGTGACCTCAGCGGGGGCATGGGCGTCCTTCACTCCTTGGGGCGCATCGCCGGTGGGCTGACAGGCGGGCGCGCTGTGCATCGGGTGGACCCGGCGCGCGGGGGCTGATTCGGGCGGTCAGGCCGGGGCGGTGCCCCGCTTGTCGGCAGTGCCGACGGACTGCCCGACCGGCGTCGGGGATTGCCTCAACGGTACTCGCGTGTTATTCGCCGCCCTGATCCGAGTCGGTCGGACGTTCCGCTGCGACGTCCCGCTCGGCTCGTTCCTGCTCGCGGCGCTCCCGCTCGATCCTCTCGGCGACCGCGTAGGGGTCGGTGACACGCCCGCCGCTCGCGGCCGCAATCAGCGGGAGCTTCTCGAAGGTGACGACGGGCAGAGACTTCTCGCCGCCGTCGACCAGCTCCGCGCGCGCCCAGCCGGCCCGCTTGGGGAAGCGGAAGCCCTTGACCTCGTCCCACGTGATCACCTCGCTGGTGAACATCCGGCGCACGTGCAGCCCCTGGGTGTCGACGACCGTGCGGACGCGCAGCATCCAGTACGCGACCCCGATCGGCACGATCCACAGCACCGACACCCACGGCGGGCTGGCGAAGATCACGAAGCTCAGGCCGAAGGCCAGGAGCAGGACGCCGAGCAGGCCGAGGCTCGAGATCTGGATGGTTTGCCGAGTCGCCTCGGCGGTGTGGGAGGATGACTGTGGTGGCACGGGCTGCGATGGGGACGACACCTCACCATCCTCGCATTGCAGCCGGCGCTCTCACATTCTGGGACAGTGACTCACCAAAGTTGACTGTTCACCCTTGACGCGCCTACCTTCTAACGCGTGAAGCAGAATGAGTTCCTCGTAATCGGCCGGCGCGTCGTCGCCTGAGTCGATTTCGAAGTCAACTCGCAAAGCACGACGCGCCACCCTCGCACAGCAGACATTGCTGGCGGGGGTTTTTTGTTGCCCGGACACAGCTCGACTCGTCAACACCAGAGGAATCACCAGTGAGCGCACCAACCGCACGGCCGCAGCCCACGCCGCGCAAGGCCGGGGCCCAGCCCGGTCCCACGGCCGCCACCCCCCAGTCCGGAGCGCGACGCCAGGTCGCCCCCGAGCGGGTCACCGGCGCCCAGTCCGTGGTCCGCGCCCTCGAGGAGCTCGAGGTTGACACGGTCTTCGGCATTCCGGGCGGCGCGGTTCTCCCCGTCTACGACCCGCTCTTCGACTCGACGAAGGTGCGTCACGTCCTCGTCCGTCACGAGCAGGGCGCAGGTCACGCCGCCACCGGGTACGCCCAGGCGACCGGCAAGGTCGGCGTCTGCATGGCAACGTCCGGACCTGGCGCCACGAACCTGGTGACCCCCCTCGCGGACGCCCAGATGGACTCGGTTCCCGTCGTCGCGATCACCGGCCAGGTCGGCCGCGGACTGATCGGCACCGACGCCTTCCAGGAAGCCGACATCTCCGGCATCACCATGCCGATCACCAAGCACAACTTCCTCATCACCGACGGCATCGACATCCCGCGGATCATGGCGGAGGCGTTCTACCTGGCGTCGTCCGGTCGTCCGGGCGCCGTCCTCGTCGACATCCCGAAGGACGTCCTGCAGGCGCAGACCACGTTCTCGTGGCCGCCGGAGATGCGACTGCCCGGCTACCGGCCGGTGTCCAAGCCGCACGGCAAGCAGGTCCGCGAGGCGGCCCGGCTGATCGCCGAGTCCACGTCGCCCGTGTTCTACGTCGGTGGCGGCGTCATCAAGGCCGAGGCGTCGGCCGAGCTGCTCGAGCTCGCCGAGCTGACCGGAATCCCGGTGGTCACCACGCTGATGGCCCGTGGCGCGTTCCCCGACAGCCACCAGCTGCACTGCGGCATGCCCGGCATGCACGGCGCCGTCGCGGCCGTCGCGGCGCTGCAGAAGTCCGACCTGCTCATCACGCTCGGTGCGCGCTTCGACGACCGGGTCACCGGCCAGCTCGACTCGTTCGCGCCCGACGCCAAGGTGATCCACGCCGACATCGACCCCGCCGAGATCGGCAAGAACCGGTACGCAGACGTGCCGATCGTCGGTGACTGCCGTGAGGTGATCGTCGAGCTGATCGAGGCGATCCGCGCCGACAAGGCCACCGGCACCACGATGGACCTGACCGCGTGGTGGGAGTACCTGAACGGACTGCGCAACACGTACCCGCTGGCGTACAGCAAGCCGTCCGACGGCGCGCTCTCGCCCGAGTTCGTCATCGAGGCGGTCGGCCGGCTCGCCGGACCCGACGCCGTGTACTGCGCCGGCGTCGGCCAGCACCAGATGTGGGCCGCGCAGTTCGTGAAGTACGAGAAGCCGCGCACGTGGCTCAACTCGGGTGGCCTCGGCACCATGGGCTACGCGGTTCCCGCCGCGATGGGCGCCAAGATGGGCGCGCCGGAGAAGGAAGTCTGGGCCATCGACGGTGACGGCTGCTTCCAGATGACCAACCAGGAGCTCGCGACCTGCGCGGTCGAGGGCGTCCCGATCAAGGTCGCGCTCATCAACAACGGCAACCTCGGCATGGTGCGGCAGTGGCAGACGCTCTTCTACGAGGAGCGATACTCCAACACCAACCTCGGCACCCACGGAACCGTCCGCATCCCGGACTTCGTGAAGCTCGGTGAGGCGCTCGGTTGCCACGCCATCCGCGTGGAGCGGGAAGAGGACGTGGAGGCCGCGATCCGCGAGGCGCAGTCCATCAACGACCGTCCCGTCGTCATCGACTTCATCGTGGGCGCCGACGCCCAGGTGTGGCCGATGGTCGCCGCAGGCACCAGCAACGACGAGATCCAGGCGGCGCGGGGCTTCCGTCCGCTGTTCGACGACGACGAGGCTGCCTCGGAGCCTGCCGTCATCCACGAGGCGATGGACCGCGAGCAGAACGCCGCCGGCGACGCTGCTGCACAGAATTCGGAGGACACCAAGTGAGCACGAGTCACACCCTCAGCGTTCTCGTCGAGGACAAGCCGGGCGTGCTGGCGCGTGTCGCCGCACTGTTCTCCCGGCGTGGATTCAACATCGAGTCCCTCGCGGTCGGAGGAACCGAGCTTCCCGAGATCTCGCGAATGACGATCGTCGTCACAGTCGACGAGTTCCCGCTCGAGCAGGTGACCAAGCAGCTCAACAAGCTCGTGAACGTCATCAAGATCGTCGAGCAGGAGGGTGAGGCGTCGGTGGCGCGCGAACTCGTGCTCATCAAGGTGCGCGCCGATGCCAGCGTGCGCACTCAGGTCATCGAGACGGTGAATCTGTTCCGCGCCAAGGTGATCGACGTCTCGCCCGAGTCGCTCACGGTCGAGGCGACCGGTACCCGGTCCAAGCTCGATGCACTGCTGCGCATGCTCGACCCGTACGGTATCCGGGAGATCGTGCAGTCCGGCGTCGTGGCGGTCGGACGTGGGCCGAAGTCGATCACGGCCACCCGCTAGCTAAGTTCTACTCATCACGCACGGCTTTTATTCAAGAGGAGAGGTAATACCAGTGGCAGTCGAGATGTTCTACGACGACGATGCCGATCTGTCGATCATCCAGGGCCGCAAGGTCGCTGTGATCGGTTACGGCAGCCAGGGCCACGCGCACTCGCTGAGCCTGCGCGATTCCGGTGTCGATGTCCGCATCGGCCTGAAGGAGGGCTCGAAGTCGCGGGCCAAGGCCGAGGAGCAGGGCCTGACGGTCGGCACCCCCGCCGAGGTCGCCGAGTGGGCCGACGTCATCATGGTGCTCGCCCCCGACACCGCGCAGGCGTCCATCTACACCAACGACATCGAGCCGAACCTCGTGGAGGGCAACGCGCTCTTCTTCGGCCACGGTCTCAACATCCACTTCGGTCTGATCAAGCCTCCGGCGAACGTCACCGTCGGCATGGTCGCCCCGAAGGGCCCCGGCCACCTGGTGCGTCGCCAGTTCGTCGACGGCAAGGGCGTTCCGGCCCTGATCGCCGTTCACCAGGACCCGAAGGGCGAGGGCCAGGCCCTGGCGCTGTCCTACGCGAAGGGCATCGGCGGTACCCGCGCCGGCGTCATCAAGACGGACTTCAAGGAAGAGACCGAGACCGACCTGTTCGGTGAGCAGGCCGTGCTCTGCGGTGGCACCGAGGAGCTCGTCAAGACCGGCTTCGACGTCCTCGTCGAGGCGGGCTACGCGCCCGAGATGGCCTACTTCGAGTGCCTCCACGAGCTCAAGCTGATCGTCGACCTCATGTACGAGGGCGGCATCGCGCGCATGAACTACTCGGTCTCCGACACCGCCGAGTTCGGTGGCTACCTCTCCGGCCCGCGCGTCATCGACGCAGGCACGAAGGACCGGATGAAGGACATCCTCAAGGACATCCAGGACGGCACGTTCGTCAAGCGTCTCGTCGCGAACGTCGAGAACGGCAACACCGAGCTCGAGGGCCTGCGCAAGGAGAACGCCGAGCACGGCATCGAGGTCACCGGCAAGAAGCTGCGCGACCTGATGAGCTGGGTCGATCGCCCCATCACCGAAACTGCGTAAGCAGCTCCGCTGCTCGTGAGTGATCGTCACCCCTGAGCGGGGTGAAAATCACTCACGGGCGCGCAGCGCATGTCGATACCCGATGTTCTCCCGGACGGTGCACACTGTCCGGAAGAACGTCGGGTTTCGTGCTTTCAGGCAGGTGATCGGTGACACGTGAGTCGTTGACGAAGTCGTGGCTTCCGGGGGTCGATGTCGCCCGGACCTACCAGCGGTCCTGGCTGCGGACCGACATCACGGCGGGCATCGCGCTCACCGCGTTGCTGATCCCCGCCGGAATGGGATACGCGCAGGCGGCCGGCCTCCCGCCGGAGACGGGCCTGTACGCGACCATCGTCCCGCTCCTGGTGTACGCCCTCGTCGGGCCGTCGAAGATCCTCGTGCTCGGCCCCGACTCGTCGCTCGCGCCGATCATCGGTGCCGCGGTGCTCCCGCTCGCGGCAGGTGACCCCGAGCGTGCGGTCGCCCTCGCCGGCCTCCTGGCGATCCTGATGGGCGCCATCCTGGTCCTCGGCGGCATCCTTCGGCTCGGCTTCGTCACGGACCTGCTGTCCAAGCCGATTCGGCTGGGCTACCTGAACGGCATCGCGCTCGTCGTGGTCGTCAGCCAGATCCCGAAACTGCTGGGCTTCTCGGTGGACGGGGTGAACCTGATCGACGAGATGCGGGCAACGGTGTCCGCGATCGCGGGAGGGGAGATCGACCCCAGTGCGGCGGCGATCGGCATCGGTGGCATCGCGGTGATCGTGGCGTTCAAGCTCTTCCACAGCCGCATTCCCGGTGTGCTGGTCGCCGTGTTCGGCGCCATCGCCGTCGCCTACTTCCTCGGCCTCGACGACGACATCCCGATGGTCGGCGCACTCCCACAGGGTCTTCCCGCGCCCGCGCTCGGAGGATTGCAGTGGTCGGACGTCGCGGAGTTGATCGGTCCCGCGGCGGGTATCGCGCTGGTGGCGTTCGCCGACACCGGCGTGCTGTCACGGACGTTCGCCGCCCGACGCGGAGAATCCGTCGACGGCAGCCAGGAGATGCGCGCGATCGGTACCGCCAACGTCGCCAGCGGCCTCCTCGGCGGGTTCCCGATGTCGGCCAGTTCGTCCCGGACACCGGTGGCGGAGCAGAACGGGGCGAAGACCCAGCTGACCGGTGTGGTGGGTGCCTTGCTGATCGTGGTGTTCATCCTGGTCGCACCGGGCCTCACCGGATACCTTCCGGAGGCGGCCCTCGCCGCTGTCGTGATCGTCGCGGCGACCTCGCTGGTCGACATCCGCAGCATCGTGGACATGTGGTCGATGAGCCGGGTCGAGACGGTTTTGGCGATCGCGGCGTTCCTGGGGGTCGCATTGGTTGGCGTCCTGGAAGGGATCGTCGTCGCCATTGCACTCTCGTTCGTCGCCGTCGTGGTCCACGCGTGGCGTCCGTACCGCACCGAACTGGTGGCGGTGCCCGGGATCGACGGGTACCACGACATCAAACGCAATCCGACCGGACATCGGATCCCCGGTCTCGTGATCATCCGGTTCGACGCGCAGCTGTTCTTCGCGAACGGCGCCATCTTCGACGACTATGCGCGCCGTGTCGTCGCGCGCTCTCCCGAACCGGTGCGGTGGGTGATCATCGCGTCCGAGCCGATGACGGGGGTGGACACGACGGCGATGGACGAGCTCGTCGAACTCGATCAGTACCTGTCCGGCAACGGGATCGAGCTGGTCTTCGCGGAGATGAAGGATCCGGTCAAGGACAAGTTGCAGAGGCTCGGGCTGGGGGAGAGGTTCGGATCCGACCACTTCTATCCGACCCTCGAGACCGCGGTCGAGGCGTTCGAGAATCGGGGTTGACCCCTTCCGGTGGCGTCCACCATGTGGTATTACCCACCCGCGGGGTGATCCCGCGGGGGCGGGGCCACTAAGCTGTCCGCGTCACGAAATTCGTGGGCGCGTCCCGCGACCACCGTTCGTGGACGATCCGCCCAGACACCTAGCAGGGGAGTTCGCTCGTGAGCCAGAATGGCCGTCCCGTCGTACTGATCGCCGACAAGCTCGCACAATCGACCGTCGATGCTCTCGGTGACGGTGTCGAGGTGCGCTGGGTGGACGGTCCGGACCGTCCCGCGCTGCTGGCCGCCGTGCCCGAAGCCGACGCCCTGCTCGTGCGGTCCGCCACCACCGTCGACGCCGAGGTCCTCGCCGTCGCGTCGAAGCTGAAGATCGTCGGTCGCGCAGGCGTCGGCCTGGACAACGTCGACATCCCCGCCGCAACCGAGCGCGGCGTCATGGTCGTCAACGCACCGACCTCGAACATCCACTCGGCCGCCGAGCACGCCGTGTCGCTGCTGCTCTCGACCGCGCGCCAGATCCCGGCCGCCGACCGCACGCTGCGTGAGAAGACGTGGAAGCGCTCGAGCTTCAACGGCACCGAGATCCTCGGCAAGACCGTCGGCGTCGTCGGCCTCGGCCGGATCGGCCAGCTGTTCGCGCAGCGCCTTGCGGCGTTCGAGACGAACCTCATCGCGTACGACCCCTACCTGCCCGCCGCCCGCGCCGCGCAGCTCGGCATCGAGCTCGTCGACATCGACGAGCTCGTCGAGCGCGCCGACTTCATCTCGGTGCACCTGCCGAAGACGAAGGAGACCGCGGGACTGCTGAACGCCGAGCGTCTGGCGAAGGCCAAGGACGGCGTCATCATCGTCAACGCCGCTCGCGGTGGTCTCATCGACGAGGATGCGCTGTACGACGCGCTCGTCGGTGGCAAGGTCCGTGCCGCAGGCCTCGACGTGTTCAACACCGAGCCCTGCACCGACTCGAAGCTGTTCGATCTCGACAACGTCGTCGTCACCCCGCACCTCGGCGCATCCACCTCGGAGGCCCAGGACCGCGCGGGCACCGACGTCGCGAAGAGCGTGCTGCTCGCGCTGGCGGGCGAGTTCGTTCCGGACGCCGTCAATGTCTCCGGTGGCCCGGTCGGCGAAGAGGTCGCGCCGTGGCTCGAGCTCGTCCGCAAGCTCGGTCTGCTCGCGGGCACCCTGTCGCCCGAGGCCGTCCAGAACGTCCAGGTCGTCGTCACCGGTGAGCTGTCCGCCGAGAACGTCGAGATCCTCGGCCTCGCCGCACTGCGCGGCCTGTTCTCCGCGAGCAGCGACGAGGCCGTCACCTTCGTCAACGCGCCGCAGCTCGCCGAGCAGCGCGGCGTGAGCGTCGAGGTCGAGAAGCACAGCGAGGCGCAGTCGCACCGCAGTGCCGTCGAGGTGCGCGCCGTCGCTGCCGACGGCACCGTCACCGCGGTCGCCGGCGCCCTGACCGGTCTGCAGCAGATCGAGAAGATCGTCAACGTCAACAGCCGCAGCTTCGACCTGCGCGCCGAGGGCCACAACATCGTCGTGCACTACGCGGACCGCCCGGGCGTGCTCGGCACGCTCGGCACCGTCCTCGGCAACGCCGGCATCGACATCCAGGCCGCGGCGCTGAGCCAGGACGCCGAGGGCGAGGGCGCCACGGTCATCCTGCGCGTCGACCGCGTTGTCGGCGACGCCGAGGTCGAGCAGATCGTCGAGCAGCTCGACGCTCGCGTCGCGCAGGTCGACCTGTCCTGATCGGTCATCGAAGATCGGCTGTGGCCGCGTCCGTTCGCGAATCGTCGAATCGGACGCGGCCACAGCCGGATTCACCGGTCCTCACGGGTGGCCGGTTCAACGAGGAAGAGAGTGTGTGTTCATGAAGCTTGCGGTCATCCCCGGTGACGGCATCGGTGTCGAGGTCACCGCGGAAGCGTTGAAGGTGCTGCGGAAGCTCGTTCCGGACCTCGAGACCACCGAGTACGACCTCGGTGCCAAGCGCTACAACGAGACCGGTGAGCTGCTGCCGGAGGCGGAGCTTGCGGAGATCCGCGGGCACGACGCGATTCTGCTCGGCGCGATCGGCGATCCCCGACTGGTCGGTCCCGGCATCCTCGAGCGGGGTCTGCTGCTGAACATGCGCTTCCTGCTCGATCACCACGTGAACCTGCGTCCCGCCCGCACCTACCCGGGTTCGAGCTCGCCGCTGGCAGCCAACCCGGACATGGACTTCGTCGTCGTCCGTGAGGGCACCGAGGGGCCGTACACCGGCAACGGCGGCTCCATCCGGGTCGGAACACCGCACGAGGTCGCGACCGAGGTCTCGGTGAACACCTGGTTCGGTGCCGAGCGCGTCGTGCGGTACGCCTTCGAGCTGGCACAGAGCCGCCGCAAGCACCTGACGCTGATCCACAAGACGAACGTGCTCTCCAACGCGGGCCGGATCTGGACCCGCGCGGTCGAGACGGTCGGCGCCGAGTACCCCGACGTCGAGACGGCCTACTGCCACATCGACGCCGCGACCATCTACATGGTCACCGATCCGGGCCGGTTCGACGTGATCGTCACCGACAACCTGTTCGGCGACATCATCACCGACCTCGCGGGCGCGGTCACCGGCGGTATCGGTCTCGCAGCGTCCGGCAACATCGACGCCTCGGGCACCAACCCGTCGATGTTCGAGCCGGTGCACGGTTCGGCGCCGGACATCGCGGGCAAGGGGATCGCCGACCCGACGGCCGCGATCCTGTCCGCCGCTCTGCTGCTGCGTCACCTCGGTCGCGAGGACGACGCCGCGCGAGTCGAGCGGGCAGTCGAGGCCGACCTGGCCGTGCGCGGCGACGGTCCGATCGTCACCACCGAGGTCGGCGACCGGATCGCTGCCGCGGTCTGACCGGTATCTCGCAGAACCCGACAGGGCCCGAGCAGATGGATTCCGCTCGGGCCCTGTGTCATTCGCAGGTCAGTTGACGGTGACGGTCGTTGCCGTGGCCACGTCGCCGAGAAGCTGGGGGATGCGCGCGGTGGCGCGCTGTGACTCGAACTGGCGCTCGTAGGGAACCTCGAGCGCGGCCTTCAGCGTCGGCCAGTCGTTTTCGGTCATGTCCCGGTAGCGCGGTAGCAGCTCACCCTCGACGTAGGTCCACCGGTCCTCGAAGATCGACCAGTCCCAGGCGGGAAGTGGAGTGGTGAGCGTGGCGGCGCGCCCGTCGGGCAGGGTGGCGGTCACGGTGATCGGATCGTGCTCCCGCAGGGCGGGCACCCCGGCGATGGACGGGGAACCGACCATCGTCATGACGTATGTCAGTGCGCCGCCGAGTCCGTCACGGTAGGCGCGGGTGTCGTCCCACAGCTGCCCGACGACCGTGAACTGCTCACGGCGCAACAGTGCCGCATTGCCTGCGGCGATGCGGTCCGGGTCGCCCGACGCGACGTCGTGCCAGGCGGCGAGGACGTCGTCCGGGATCAGGCCCGCGTCGTGGAACTCCTCGATGGCGGGAAGGCCCTCGTGGCTGTAGGCGTAGTGCATCGGCATCAGGTCGTCGAAGATCGCCTTCTGCATGATGACGACGCGCCGGATGAACCAGTCGAGGTCGGTGGTGGTGATGTCGCCCGCACGTTCCGCAAGAGTGCGCAGCCCCTCCGGGAGTTGCGCGATTCCCGCCTCCCCGAAGGCGGATTCGACGGCTCCGAGCACCGTCTGCGCGGTCTTTTGCAGGCCGGGCAGTCCGTACACGGTGTTCGCGAGCTCCATGTCCGCGATGCCGCCACCGAAGTCGCCACCGACCATTCCGCCCATTCCGGCCCACTGCAGTTCCCGGCGGTCCAGTTGGAAGTTCTCGTAGTACCGGTACGACCGGATCATGTTGTCGCGGTTGGCGCTGAACCCGGCGCTCGGATCCCACGCCGCGAGATCGATGCCCGCCTCGGTGGTTGCCTGCACGAGGCGGTACTGGAACAGCAGTGCCGCGTAGTCGGTGGCGGGGCGGCGGGAGCTGCGCGCACTGTCGACCAGGGCTTCGAGCGCCGCGAGATCCGTTGGCAGGGAGGCATTGACGCCACCGGGTGCCTGATCGGCCAGTCGATTGGTCAGCGAAAGGTTGAGCACCGCGTCGAGATCGGACGCGTGCGCGGACGGCACGGCAACGACTGTCGCGGACAGAAGTGCCGCGGGAAGGACGGCGGCGGCGAGACGGGCTGCGAACCGCTTGGGAGACAGGGGCATCGTGCTCTTTCCGGTTGGTGCGGCGACCGGGTGTCCGGTGGGCCGGCTCGGCTCAGTTCTCGTCCAGTTCGGTCAGCAGCCAGTCGACGGTGTGCATCCCGTACAGCTCGGTCAGCCAGCGGTAGGGCTGGGTGACCATGACGGCGTCCGCGCAGTCGAGCGGCTGGTAGGTGATGTCGGTTCCCATCGCGCGGTACCGCTCGACGAGGGCGGCCGTGTCCGCCACGGGGACGACCATGAGGAACGAGTCGTTCGCCCGGCAGTTGCTCACGAGCACCTTCGAGGTGGGCGCGGCACCGCGACCGAGGTCGTTGTCCGCGAACACGGCTTGGAACTCGGGGATGTCCGCCGGCCTGACGCCCGAGGTGAACAGCGCCTGCAACGGCAGGAACGGCGTTGTGAAGTAGGCGACCTGGCAGCTTCCTCGGAAATGGTCCGCGAGGGCGCGTCCGGCCGGGGTGAGCTTCTCGTCGATACGCATCTCCGGGTATTGCGCCTCGAGGCCGAGGAGGGTGGCGAAGGCGAAGCCGGCTCCGAGCCCGTCCGCGGAGTTGTCGACGAAGCTGCGCTGGTCGGGAACCATCGCCTCGAGAACCGTCGCGCGCAGGTCGATCTCGGGTGCGTAGTCGGGTTGGTACTCGGCGGCGAATCCGGCCCCGACGCCGCCACCCGCGATCCCGAAGGCGCCGACCGGGCTGTCACGTCGCACGCCCGGCGCCCCGACGTCGAAGGCGGCGCGGACGCCGTTGAGTACCGCCATTCCCGCGTACCGTCCCGCGAAGATGCCATGCGGTGCGGGATCGGCATCGTTGCCGACATCGGTGATCACCGTTGCCGCGCCTGCGCTCCACATCTGGGTGAGCGGTCCGATGGCGGACCACCCGGACGGCTCGATCGGAACCCCTCCGGTCCACTGGCTGGAAGGGTGACATCCGGCGCCCACCGAGTCGTTCGCCTCCTGGTAGGCGATCACGGGCCGCGTTGCGTCCCCTCGGTCGTCCTCGGGAACCATCATGACGGCGGTGCCGATGTCGAGACCGCCGTGGACGTTCTCCGTGACGTACATGAGCTTCCATGCGTCGATCCGCCCCGGCACGACACCGGCGAACTGGAGCTCGAAGGGCTCGGCTCGCAGTAGGGTTCCGGGCTTCTCGTCTCCACGCAGCGGAGGTTCGTCGAAGAACTGGTCGGTACCAGTCAGTCCGTCCCAGATTTCCTGTGGGGTCGCGAACCTCCCGTCCCTGAGGGCGCCCTCCGCGAACTCGGTGAGTACCTCGTCGGGTGCCGGAACGTCGATCGGCACCGCCGTGTCGGGGATGGGGGCGGCAACGGCGGCGCCGATCGGGGTACAGGCGACGAGCGTGCATGCGACGACGGCGAGACGCCGCACATGCCAGCGGCCGGAGGTCGGCACCGGTGTGACTCCGTTCCGGGAGAGCGTGGTTCGCGAATCCGCGTCGTCCCGTCGGGCCGCTCGGGTACCGCGTCGAGGACGCGCAAGTTAACCACAACTCGCATTGGTCACAGGGTCGTTTCGGTACCCGATCTCCCTCGGAGTCGCTGCGGCACCAGGGGAACCGCGAAGGCGGGTGCCACTGCCGCAATCGCGAACGCCCCGGCGAATCCGACGGTGCCGATCACGGCACCGAAGGCGGGTCCCACTGTCGCTGCCGCGACGAACTGGCAGGTGTTCTGGACGCCGAGCGCGCGCCCACCCCAGTAGGGTCCGGCAATCTCCGCGACGGAAGTGAACGCGAGACCGTTGGGGGAGACGGTGGTCACCGACGCGATCACCAGCAGCACCACCGCCAGCGGCGAGCCGGTCGTCGCGACGACACCCAGGGCGAGCATCGAGCACACGACGGCGACGGCCACGATGCGCAGCGGCCGCAGGCGGCTGCCGACGCGATCGGACCAGATTCCGACGGCAACGCGACTCGCCGCGCCGAGGAACTGTGCGGCGGTGATGACCAGTCCGGCTGCGGCTTCGGCCCAGCCGACGTCGGTGACGAGCCATACCAGCGCGTACGTCCACACCACGTATTGCGGAACGACGAGCAGTACCGACGCGGCGTGGATGCGCGGCAGGACCGACGACTGCTGGTACGGGTTGGCGAGCAGTCCCTGCGCTTCGGCCTCCTTCCGGTCGGGACGGGGCGGATCGGCGATCCCGACGGCACACGCGACGGCCGCGATCGCGCAGATCGCTGCGGGAAAGGCGAGCGCCCACCCGATTCCGTGGTCGCGGGCCAACAGCGGCATGGTCATGGCGGCGATCGCGACACCGAGTGGCAGCGACATCTGCCTGATCCCCATCGCGAGACCGCGCTGGTGCGGGGGAAACCAGCCGACGACGACCCGGCCGCTCGCGGCGTTGGCGGACGCGGCGCAGGCGCCGCCGATCGCGAGGAACACCGCCAGCGCGACGGTGGACGACGTCGCCGCTGCGGCGGTGACGGCAACCGAGGCGAGAGCGAGGCCGGATGTCAGGACGATGCGCTCCCCGTACCGGTCTGCGATTGCGCCCCAGGCGACCAGAGCGAACACGACGCCGAACACCGGCGCGGAGGCCAGTGTTCCGGCCTGCGTGAGGCTCATGTCGTGCTGCTCGTGCAGCGTCGGGATGAGGAACGCAGTGCCGTTGACCAGGACGGCTTGGGCGGCCTGGGCGAACACGCCGAGCGCGAGGATCGTCCAGCGTCGGGTGGTGCTGACGGTGAACAACGCGGTGCTGGTCATGCTGCAACGGTAGGCACAGCGTCCCAGCCAATGAAAACATGCTCCCAATATGTGGACGAGCGCTACGATCTCGACATGCGTCTAGGTCGAATCGCAAGCCCGGATGGGGTCGCCTTCGTGTCGATCGAGGGAGAGGGGGATGAGCGCACCGCGCGAGAGATCGCGGAGCACCCCTTCGGTAACCCGACCTTCACCGGCAGGAGTTGGCCGCTCGCGGACGTGCGACTGCTCGCGCCGATCCTGGCGAGCAAGGTGATCTGCGTCGGCAAGAACTACGCCGCGCACGCGGCCGAGATGGGCGGAGAGGCCCCCGCCGAGCCGGTCATCTTCCTCAAGCCGAACACCTCGATCGTCGGGCCGGGCGCTCCGATCGTGCTTCCCCCCACCTCGAACGAGGTCCACTTCGAGGGTGAACTCGCCGTGGTCATCGGCAGGCCCTGCAAGGACGTGCCCGCGTCGAAGGCGCTCGACGTCGTGCTCGGCTACACCGTCGCCAACGACGTCTCGGCCCGTGACCATCAGCGCCAGGACGGGCAGTGGACCCGGGCCAAGGGGCACGACACCTTCTGCCCTCTCGGCCCCTGGATCGAGACCTCGCTCGACGCGTCGGACGTCGAGATCACCACCGAGGTCGGTGGTGAGGTCAAGCAGCGGAGCCGTACTTCCCTTCTGCTGCACGACATCCCGAAGATCATCGAGTGGGTGTCCGCGGTGATGACCCTCCTGCCCGGAGACGTGATCCTCACGGGCACGCCGGAAGGCGTCGGCCCGATCGTCGCCGGCGACACCGTCAACGTCACGGTCGAGGGCATCGGGACGCTGAGCAACCCGGTCGTCGCGAAAGGCTGATTCGAACGCGGTCGCACGGCATGGGAGGACTAATCTGGGGTTGATCCCCCGACGACCCTCGACCCAAGTGAGCCATGACCACCAGCGAAGTGCGCGTCCGTTTCTGCCCGTCTCCGACCGGAACCCCGCACGTCGGGCTCGTCCGCACCGCCCTGTTCAACTGGGCGTATGCGCGGCACCACGGCGGCAAGTTCGTCTTCCGTATCGAGGACACCGATGCCGCCCGCGACTCGGAAGAGTCGTACCAGGCGATCCTCGACGCCTTGCGGTGGCTCGGCCTGACCTGGGACGAGGGTCCCGAGGTCGGCGGGCCCTACGAGCCCTACCGGCAGTCCCAGCGGCGTGACCTCCACCTGGAGGTCGTCGCGAAGCTGCTCGAGGCGGGCGAGGCCTACGAGTCGTTCTCGACGCCCGAGGAGGTCGAGGCGCGGCACAAGGCGGCCGGCCGCGACCCCAAGCTGGGGTACGACAACTTCGACCGCGACCTGACGCCGGAGCAGCGGCAGTCGTACCTCGACGAGGGCCGTAAGCCCGTCGTGCGGCTGCGTATGCCCGACCACGACCTGACCTGGGTCGACCTGGTGCGTGGGGAGACGACGTTCAAGGCGGGCACCGTCCCGGACTTCGCGCTGACCCGCGGCAACGGCATTCCGCTGTACACCCTCGTCAATCCGGTCGACGACGCGTTGATGAAGATCACACACGTGCTGCGTGGCGAGGACCTGCTGTCGTCGACGCCGCGTCAGCTCGCGCTGTACGAGGCGCTGCAGCGCGTCGGTGTGGCCGATTTCACCCCGCAGTTCGGCCACCTGCCGTTCGTGATGGGTCAGGGCAACAAGAAGCTCTCCAAGCGTGACCCCGAGTCGAACCTGTTCATCCACCGCGACCGCGGGTTCATCCCAGAGGGGCTGCTCAACTACCTGGCACTGCTGGGGTGGAGCATCGCCGACGACCACGACGTGTTCTCGCTCGACGAGATGGTCGCCGCGTTCGACATCGCCAAGGTGAACTCGAATCCGGCCCGGTTCGACCAGAAGAAGGCCGACGCGATCAACGCAGAGCACATCCGGCTGCTGACCCCGGAGGACTTCGCAGGCCGCCTGCGGGAGTTCCTGACCACGCACGGCCACCCGGTCGACGCCCTCGACGCGGATGCCTTTGCGGTGGCGGCGGACCTGGTGCAGACCCGGATCGTGGTGCTCTCGGATGCGTGGGACCTGCTCAAGTTCCTGTTCGTCTCCGACGACGAGTTCGTGATCGACCCCGCGGCCGCGGCAAAGAACCTCGGTGCCGACGCGGCGCCGGTGCTCGACGCCGCCATCATCGCTCTCGACGGTCTCGGCACGTGGGCGACCGCGGATCTGGAGGCCGCGCTGAAGGCGGCGTTGATCGACGGTCTCGAACTCAAGCCTCGCAAGGCCTTCGCTCCGGTCCGGGTCGCGGTCAGTGGGTCGCACATCAGCCCGCCGCTGTACGAGTCGATGGAGCTGCTCGGACGCCAGACGACGCTCGACCGGCTGCGTTCTGCCCGAGCGCAGATCGGTCAGTAGTCCGGCTCGGCTGGTCGGAGCGCCGATTTCGGCCCTCTGACCAGCCGATTTGGAGAATGACCCCAGGGCTTTGCTATGGTTTCCCTCGTCCGAAACGGAGAGCAACGCCGCGAGGTTGAGCGAGCCGCTGAGGTCATTGGGGTATGGTGTAATTGGCAACACAGCGGTTTCTGGTACCGCCATTCTAGGTTCGAGTCCTGGTACCCCAGCGGAAGTTCGGTGAACGTCAACCGAACCGTCCAAGCAGAACGGCACGTTCCCTGGCCCCGTCGTCTAGCGGCCTAGGACGCCGCCCTCTCAAGGCGGTAGCGCGGGTTCGAATCCCGTCGGGGCTACCACGGAGAGCGTGCCGAACATCATCTGCTGAGGCATTCCTGGCCCCGTCGTCTAGCGGCCTAGGACGCCGCCCTCTCAAGGCGGTAGCGCGGGTTCGAATCCCGTCGGGGCTACAACGAGAAAGACCCTCCGGTGTATACCGGAGGGTCTTCTGCGTAGTGGAGGCGGTGGAAGTCCGTCAGCCGCTCTTGCGCCGGAATTCGCGCTTGTGATCGGACGGACCGTGTGACTGGTGGATCTTGGAGTCCCCGGCGGGCGCGTTGCCGTGTTTCGAATGCTGATGGCTCTTGCGCTCGAGTGCTTCCCGGAACTGTTCCTTGATGTGTTCGCTCTCGGATTCGGTCACGATGCGTTCCTCCTCGATTGGTCGAGTCCGGTTCGGTGGTCGCATCGTGACCGTACCCTCGTCCGCGCCGTGCGTCGCGGGCATTTTCCGGTGTTTCAGGTATTGCCGAGCTACAGGTACTGGGCGGTGCTGCCGCTGACGGGCATCTCCGGAAGCCCCAGCTTCCGGTGGTCCCACGACCGCACCCGGTCGGCCTTCACCCGGACCGCGACCCGCTTGTTCGCCATCATCGCGATCGCCGGGTCGGCCTCCTTCGTGTAGGGGCCCGTGTAGCGCTCCCACACGCTGACGCAGACGGACCAGAGTGCGTCGTGGTCGTCGATGATCTCGGCGGTGCCCTCGAACGACACTCCGCGGAGCGTGTCGTAGGTGTTGCCGTCCTCGATCATGACCGTGATCCGGTTGTCGCGTCGCAGGTTGAGTACCTTCTGGGACTTGGCCTTCGTCTCGAACCAGAGTTCTCCGTCGACGATCGCGTACCACATGGCGATCAGGTGCGGAGTGCCGCTCGGCCCGATCGTCGCCATGGTGGCGACACGGCTCTGATGCATGAACTCGGAGATCTCGGTGTCCGTCATCGTGATCTGCGAGCGTTGTTTGGTGCCCACTGCGGCGCCCTGCCTTTCGGGTGTACTGGAACGTGTTCCTCCCAGCACTGTGCCACGCGCGAGGGCGCCCCGGGCGGGTCGCGGAAGATTCAGAGCCGCTTGTGCAGCGCTTCCGCGGCGTGGAGCAGGTCCGACGCCCATCGGGCACCGGGCCGGCGGCCCATCCGGTCGATCGGCCCGGACACCGAGATCGCCGCGACGACGGCGCCGGTGCGGTCGCGGACCGGCGCGGCCACGCTCGCGACACCCTGCTCACGTTCGGCGGCGCTCTGCGCCCAGCCGCGCTTGCGGACCTCGGCGAGAACCCGGTCGCTGAACAGCGCGTCGGGCAGGACGGAACGCTGGACCTGAGCGTCGGCCCACGCGAGAAGGACCTTGGCGCCGGACCCTGCGGTCATGGGCAGTCGCGCGCCGACGAGGACGGTGTCGCGCAGTCCGGTCGGGGGCTCCATCGACGCGATGCACACTCGCTGCAGACCTTCACGGCGGTACAGCTGCACACTCTCGCCGGTGATCTCGCGAAGGCGGGGCAGCACCATCGCCGCGGCTTCGAGGAGATTGTCATTGGCGGTGGGTGCCAGGTCCGCAAGTCCGGGTCCGGTGCGCCACAGGCCGTCGGCGTCGCGGCTGAGGAGGCGATGGACCTCGAGGCCGACGGCGAGGCGATGTGCGGTGGCCCGCGGCAGTCCGGTTCTCGCGCAGAGCTCTCCAAGGCTGCAGGGCGCGTCGGCGACGGCGTGCAGCACCGACATGGCCTTGTCGAGTACCCCGATCCCGCTGGTGACCGCCTGAGCGCTATGCTTTCTCATAGATCGGATACTAACGTCTCGCATTGTGGGATGGAAATTCGAGGTGTGGACATGATGCGAGGGATGATGGACATCGGATCTCGCCGGACCAGCCCGTAGTCCGCGAGGTACGTGCCGCTCGCGCGGCAGCAAACCTGTGCCGCTCCCGGGTGAGCGACGAATCACGAAGAGGTGGAGAACATGGCCAGCAGAGGGCGCACACTGGCGGAGAAGGTGTGGGATCAGCACGTCGTCGTTCGAGGCGAGGGTGAAGGGGCCGCACGCGAGCCCGACCTGATCTACATCGACCTGCACCTGGTGCACGAGGTGACCAGTCCGCAGGCGTTCGACGGACTTCGCTTGGCGGGTCGGCAGCTCCGCCGCCCCGACCTGACGATCGCGACCGAGGACCACAACGTTCCGACCCTCGACATCGACAAGCCGATCGCGGATCCCGTGTCCCGTTTGCAGGTGGACACCTTGCGGCGCAACTGCGAAGAGTTCGGGGTCCGGCTGCACCCGATGGGTGACCTCGAACAGGGCATCGTGCACGTCGTCGGTCCGCAGCTCGGCCTGACCCAGCCCGGTATGACGGTGGTGTGCGGCGACAGTCACACCTCGACGCACGGCGCGTTCGGTTCCATCGCAATGGGAATCGGAACCAGCGAGGTCGAGCACGTGATGGCCACGCAGACCCTGTCGCTGCGCCCGTTCAAGACGATGGCGATCAACATCGACGGCGAATTGCCCGACGGGGTCACGAGCAAGGACCTGATTCTCGCGGTCATCGCCAAGATCGGAACGGGCGGCGGCCAGGGTTACGTCCTCGAGTATCGCGGCGAGGCGATCCGCAAGCTGTCGATGGAAGCTCGAATGACGATCTGCAACATGTCGATCGAGGCAGGTGCCCGCGCAGGCATGATCGCGCCCGACGAGACGACCTACGAGTTCCTCAAGGGTCGCCCGCACGCGCCCACGGGTTCGGACTGGGACGCCGCCGTTGCCGCGTGGAACGAGCTGAAGACCGACGACGACGCGGTTTTCGACGCCGAGGTGCACCTCGACGGTGCCGCTCTGACCCCGTTCGTCACGTGGGGTACGAACCCCGGGCAGGGCGCTCCGCTCGGTGCGTCGGTTCCGGTTCCCGCCGAGATCGCCGACGAGGGGGAGCGCGCCGCGGCCGAGAAGGCGCTCGCCTACATGGGGTTGGAGGGGGGAACCCCGCTTCGCGAGATTCCGATCGACACCGTGTTCGTCGGGTCGTGCACGAACGGACGGATCGAGGATCTGCGCGCGGTCGCCGGAGTCCTCAACGGCCGCAAGGTTGCCGACGGCGTTCGGATGCTGGTCGTCCCCGGTTCGATGCGCGTGCGTGCGCAGGCCGAAGACGAGGGCCTCGGCGAGATCTTCACGGCCGCAGGGGCGGAATGGCGCCAGGCCGGGTGCTCGATGTGCCTGGGAATGAACCCGGATCAGCTGGCGCCCGGTGAGCGGTCGGCGTCCACCTCGAACCGCAACTTCGAGGGACGGCAGGGCAAGGGTGGTCGTACCCACCTGGTTTCGCCGCTCGTGGCGGCCGCGACCGCGGTGCGCGGAACGCTCTCGGCGCCGTCCGACCTCGACTAGACATTCGGAATCAGGAGGAGAATCTCGATGGAAGCCTTCACGACTCACAAGGGCATCGGCGTCCCGCTGCGACGTTCCAATGTCGATACCGACCAGATCATCCCCGCGGTCTACCTCAAGCGGGTGACCCGAAGCGGTTTCGAGGACGGACTGTTCGCCGGGTGGCGCGCCGATCCCGGTTTCATTCTGAACACGGAGCCGTACGACAAGGCCACAGTTCTGGTCGCGGGTCCCGACTTCGGCACCGGATCGTCGCGTGAGCACGCGGTGTGGGCGCTGTCCGACTACGGATTCCGTGTCGTGATCTCGTCTCGCTTCGCCGACATCTTCCGCGGGAACGCGGGAAAGGCCGGTCTGCTCGCTGCTCAGGTCGAGCAGTCGGACGTCGAATTGCTGTGGAAGGCGCTCGAGGAGCAGCCCGGTCTGGAAATTGTCGTGGATCTCACGTCGCGGACCGTGAGTGCCGGAACTCTGGTGGTGCCCTTCGCCATTGACGACTACACGCGGTGGCGTCTGCTGGAGGGTCTCGACGACATCGGACTCACATTGCGCCAGGTAGAGGCGATTTCCGAGTTCGAAAAGTCAAGGCCGTCTTGGAAACCTGCTACGTTGCCTGCACGCGCAGCGGGGGAGAACGCGTAGGGGCGCTAAGCACATCGGAAGCCGGAAACGGGTTGCCACGCCGTGAGAAAGCCATGAGAATTGGCGTGGCACATAGACTCTTGCCCGTTTCCGGTTTACCGTGTTTGCTAGTCGGTCCGTCAATTGGGCCATTGGTTTGTGGAGGAATCATCCAATGAACAAAGCAGAGCTCATTGATCAGCTGACCGAGAGGTTGGATTCGGATCGACGCAGCGCGACCGACGCGGTCGAGCACATCGTCGACATCATCGTCCGCGCGGTCCACGCCGGAGAGAACGTCACCATCACCGGATTCGGTGTCTTCGAGCAGCGTCGGCGTGCGGCCCGTGTCGCTCGCAACCCGCGCACCGGTGAGACCGTGAAGGTCAAGCCGACGTCCGTGCCCGCGTTCCGGCCCGGCGCCCAGTTCAAGGCTGTCATCGCAGGCAAGCAGAAGCTGCCCTCGTCCGGCCCGGCCGTGAAGCGTGGCTCGGCCGCTGCTGCTCCGGCGAAGCGCGCCGCAGCCAAGAAGACCGCAGCGAAGAAGGCTGCGCCCGCGAAGAAGACGGTCGCGAAGGCCGCTCCCGCGAAGAAGACCACCGCGGCCAAGAAGACCACCGCCACCAAGGTGACCGCGGCGAAGAAGACCACTGCGGCCAAGAAGACCACCGCCACCAAGGCGGCGCCGGCCAAGAAGGCCGCCGCCACCAAGGCGACCGCGGCGAAGAAGACCACCGCGGCCAAGAAGACCACTGCCACCAAGGCGGCACCGGCCAAGAAGACCACCGCCACCAAGGCGACCGCCGCGAAGAAGGCGGCCCCCGCCAAGAAGGCTCCGGCCAAGAAGGCGCCCGCCAAGAAGGCTCCGGCCAAGAAGACCACCGCGCGCAAGCGGTAGTCACCGAAATCCGAAAAGAGGGTGTCGACGGGAAACCGTCGACACCCTCTTTTCGTTCGTGAGTTGGTGGCGGGCCCGCGAAGTGCCTCGGCGCTTCAGCGCCTCAGGATTCGGGCAGTGCGCTGCTGATGTGGCTGGCGTCGACGAGCAGGCCACCCGAGAGTGAGAGCACCCACGTACTGCCCTTGCGGTTGCGGGCCGCGGGAAGCGTGATCCCATCTCGATCGGCCCACCACTGCAGCAGATCCGGGATGACGCGACCCTGGCTGCAGATCACCTGTACGCCTCCGCGCGCCGCGATCTTCCGTACGAGCGCCTGTGTGCTCGCTGGGTCCTCTCGGTACGATTCCTCGCTCAGTGCCGGCTCCTGCGTGATCTCTGCACCGATGTCGCGGGCCAGCGGCTCGACTGTCTGGACACATCGCGTCCGGTCCGCCGAGTGGATCTCGGTGGCGCCGAACGCCTGGAGGAGCGCCGACAGGCCCTCGGCCTGTGCGCGACCGACCTTGTCGAGGGGGCGGGTGGTGTCGTCGCCCTTGTAGGTGCTGCGCCGGCCTGCCTTGCCGTGCCGGACGACGAGGACGGTCGAGGTGTCGGCGGGTGCCTGCAGGAACTTTCGGGTCACCTTCTCGTCGACCTGGTACGACAGGGAGTTGATTACCTCGTCGGGGGACATCCAGCGCAACTCGTCGACCTCGTCGTTGGGCACGAAGTCGCCGTGTTGCGCCTCAGCGGCCCAGTAGTCGACGCGTTTGCGCCGCCGATGACCCGGTACGAGGTACGAGACGCGAGCGACGTGCCGTCCCAACTGGACCCGCATGCCCGTCTCCTCCTCGACCTCCCGTCGAGCCGCGACGACCGGGATCTCACCAGGGTCGAGCTTGCCCTTGGGGAAAGACCAGTCGTCGTACTTGGGCCGGTGGATGAGAGCGATCTCGATCTCGTACGGGTCCGTTGGGGATTTGCGCCACAGCACTGCGCCTGCCGCAAAGATGTTGGCTTTCACAGCGGCCGACTTGTGGCTGGATCTGTCCGATGTCGAGCCCACGGGTTCCCCTTCGATAGCCGGTTCCTACGCCCCGCTGGTCCGGCGGCTGCGGATCATTTCCTCCTGGTGTTCGCGCACCCGTTCGCCCCGAGCAGGCGAGGCCGCCCAGTGCCCGTCCTCCTGGAGGACCCAGCACCGCGTCGTCGGATCGAGCGCGGACTCGAACATCCCGTCCAGTTGCCGCGTCAGTCGCGGATCCTTGACCTGAGCCATCACCTCGACGCGACGATCGAGATTGCGGTGCATCATGTCGGCGCTACCGATCCAGAACTCGTTGGCGCCCTCGAAGTGCATGACGCGCGAATGCTCGAGGAAACGACCCAGAATCGACCGGACCTCGATGTTCTCGCTCAGCCCCAGGACACCCGGCCGGAGGGCGCAGATGCCGCGGACCACGACCTGGACGGGCACGCCCGCCTGCGACGCCCGGTACAGCGCGTCGATGACCTGCTCGTCGACGAGGGCGTTGGCCTTGAGCCGGATTCGCGCGGATCGGCCGGCGGCCTTGTGATCGATCTCGCCGTGGATCCGATCCACGATCCCTTGCCGAACCCCGTGCGGTGCAACGAGCAGGTTGCGGTACTCGGTCTTGCGTGAGTACCCGGTCAGTGTGTTGAACAGGTCGGTCAGATCGGCGCCGATCTCGGGTGCGGCGGTGAGCAGCCCCACGTCCTCGTACAACCGTGCGGTCTTCGGGTTGTAGTTGCCCGTCCCGATATGGCAGTAACGACGGATCGTCGAGCCTTCCCGGCGGACGACGAGACATGTCTTGCAGTGGGTCTTGAGGCCGACCAGTCCGTAGACCACGTGCACGCCCGCCTGCTCCAGCTTGCGCGCCCACTTGATGTTGGCCTGCTCGTCGAAGCGGGCCTTGATCTCCACGAGCGCGACAACCTGCTTGCCCGCCTCCGCGGCGTCGATCAGCGCGTTCACGATCGGGGAATCGCCGGACGTGCGGTACAGGGTCTGCTTGATCGCGAGCACCTGCGGGTCCGCCGCAGCCTGCTCGATGAACCGCTGGACGCTGGTCGAGAAGGAGTCGTACGGATGCTGCACGAGGATGTCGCCTTCGCGCAGGGTCGAGAAGACGCTCTTCGGGGTTTCGCGTTCACCGAATGCCGGGTGGGTGGCCGGGACGAACGGTGCGTCCTTGAGATTGGGGCGATCGACGCCGTAGACCTGCATCAGGCACGACAGGTCGAGAAGTCCGGGAACCTGGATGACGTCGCCCGGATTGACATCGAGTTCGCGCAGCAGCAGCTCGAGCATGTGCTCGGTCATGTCGTCGGCGACCTCGAGGCGAACGGGAGATCCGAAGCGCCGCCGGGCAAGTTCGCGCTCGAGGGCCTGGAGGAGATCTTCGTCCCGGTCCTCCTCGACCTCGAAGTCGGCGTTGCGCGTGATGCGGAAGGCGTGATGCTCCACGATTTCCATGCCGGGGAACAGCACGTGCAGGTGCGCCGCGATCAGCGTCTCCATCGGAAGGAACGCCGGAATCCCGGACGGCGACCCGGTGCGGTTGACCCGCACGAACCGATCCACGTTGTCCGGCACCTTCACTCGAGCGAAGTGCTCGCCGCCGGTCGAGGAGTCCTTCACCGTCACCGCGAGGTTCAGACTCAATCCGCTGATGTACGGGAACGGATGGGCGGGATCGACCGCGAGTGGGGTCAGGACCGGAAACACCTGATCGTTGAAGTACGCCGAGAGCTTGGCGGCTTCCTCGAGGTCGAGATCGGCCCACCGGATGATCGAGATGCCCTCTGCAGCCAGCAGTGGGAGGAGATCCCCGAATGTGCGGGCGTGGACTTTCGCGATCTCCTGGGAGCGTTCGGTGATCAGTGCCAACTGCTCTCGCGGAGTCAGTCCGTCCGCTGAGCGCACGGACAGTCCCGTCTCGTCGCGGCGCTTGAGGCCGGCCACCCGAACCATGTAGAACTCGTCGAGATTCGAGGCGAAGATCGCGAGGAACTTCGCGCGTTCGAGCAACGGCAGCGACGGATCCTCGGCGAGCGCGAGCACACGCGAGTTGAAGTCGAGCCAGCTCAGTTCGCGGTTGAGGTACCGGTCGTCGGGGAGCGGGGCAACCGATCCGTCCACGGACGGGGGCGTCGCGGCGGGGAGTGGTGTCGGGATGACCGGCAGGTGTCCGGCGACCGGGACCGCCACGTTGTTCGACTCCTCGTTCGCTGTCGCCTGCACCGTCTTACGTCTCGCGCCCTCGCCGTTGTTCACGGGTCGATCATCCCCCAGATCGCGATCGCGCGACAATCCGGCGCGGCCTGTTGAATGAATTCTCAACGACAGGGAGACGAACCGTGTCGGTTCATCGACCGCAGCACACCGGTCGTCGCCGGACCGGGTCCGAGTGCGGCCGCGGCGGCGAGGTCGTCGGGGGTGTCCACGTCCAGGCGAAGGCCCGGCCAGATCCCCTCCAAAGCCGTAGCACCGGAATCGATGTGACGCCTCGCCGAGTCCTCGCCGAAGAGCGGGACGAGGTCGTCCGCCGCGACGATCAGGGCGGCCGTTCCCGTCCCGTGGTGATCGACGACGACCGCCCGCCGCATGCGCCGCGAAGCCGCCAGTGCGTCGGTGAGTTCGGGCCCCGTCAGGCACGGTAGGTCACCCTGCAGTGCGACCACCCGGCCCGACCGAACGGTCCGTGACGCGGCCGCGAGAACCTGGTTGAGGTCGTCGTCGCCGCGGTCGGGGAACACCGCCGCGCCGAGGTCGGCGGCGGCCGACGCGACCAGAGCATCGGGGGTGATCACGGTGACGCCGTCGACCGCCTCGGACGAGAGTGCCGCGGCCACGGTGTCGCGGACCATCGCCAAGGTCAGTGTCGCCCGCTCGTCGGCGCTCAGGTACGGGCCCAGGCGACTCTTCGCGTGGCGCAGATCCTTCACGGCGATCAACACGTGGGCACGCGCAGCCTGCTGGGGTGCGGGGGCGGCGCTCATGTGGCCATCCTGCCAGCATCGGGATCGGTGACGTCGGCGTGGTTCGTACGGGACCGAACGGCGCGGCCGGTACTAGTGTCGTCTTCACACAGCAGTCGGGAGGTCGGAGGGCGCATGGTGAAGGCGGCGGTACTGGGTGCGGGATCATGGGGCACGGCTTTCGCGAAGGTGCTCGCGGACGCCGGGACCGATGTCACGATGTGGGCGCGTCGGCCCGAGGTCGCTGCGGCGATCACCGAGACGCACGCCAATCCGTTCTACCTCGACGGCATCGAACTTCCCGCAGCCCTGACCGCGACCAGCGACCACGCGGCTGCGCTCTCGGGTGCCGACCTGGTCGTCCTCGCCGTCCCATCGCAGTCGCTTCGGGAGAACCTCGCCGTCTGGGCGCCGCTCGTCGAACCGGACTCGACGCTGCTGTCCCTGGCGAAAGGCATCGAATCGGTCACCCTCCAACGGATGAGTCAGGTGATCGGCGAGGTCGTCGGCGCATCCGATGACCGGATCGCGGTTCTGTCGGGGCCCAACCTGGCACGTGAGATCGCGAGCGGGCAACCCTCCGCGACAGTCATCGCCTGCACCGATCACGAGCGAGCCAAGGACGTTCAGAAGGCTTGTGCAACAGGATATTTCCGTCCCTACACCAACACCGACGTCGTCGGATGCGAGATCGGCGGCGCCTGCAAGAACGTGATCGCACTCGCCTGCGGCATGGCGTCCGGAGTCGGCTTCGGTGAGAACACCAACGCGTCGATCATCACCCGGGGACTCGCCGAGATGATCAGGCTCGGTGTCGCGCTCGGCGCCAACCCCGCGACACTGGCCGGGCTCGCGGGCGTCGGCGACCTCGTCGCGACTTGCTCGTCGCCGCTGTCCCGGAACCGGACGTTCGGCGCCCACCTCGGACAGGGTGGGACCCTCGCCAGCGCTCAGGCCGCGACCAACGGTCAGGTCGCCGAGGGTGTGAAATCGTGCACATCGGTGCGAGCGCTGGCGCAGCAGCACGGGGTCGAGATGCCGCTGACCGAGGCGGTGCATCGCGTCTGCCACGAGGGATTGTCGGTGCGCGAGGCCGTTGGGCTGCTGCTGGGGCGACGCATCAAACCCGAATGAGGCGTGACCTGCCGGAATGACGCGCGGGGCCCGTCGACGCTAGGGTTTCCGAGTGAACAATCCTCGTACCCGGGTCGCGGTGGTCTTCGGTGGCCGCAGCAGCGAGCACTCGGTGTCCTGTGTGTCCGCCGGAAGTGTGCTCCGCAATCTCGACCCCGAGGTCTACGAGGTGGTGCCGATCGGCATCACGCACGACGGCTCCTGGGTGCTCGGTGAATCCGATCCCGCCGCCCTCGTCATGGACGGGCGTGCGCTCCCGACGGTGGACGCGTCGGGATCGGCGCTGACGCTCACCGTCGACCCCACCCGTGGCGGCGACGTCGTCGCGCTCGACTCCGAGCAGGCAGGGCAGGTGCTGGCCTCGGTCGACGTCGTGTTCCCGGTCCTGCACGGTGCATACGGCGAGGACGGCACCATCCAGGGAATGCTCGAACTCGCCGGGCTGCCGTACGTCGGACCGGGTGTCCTCGCGAGTGCCGCGGGCATGGACAAGGAGTTCACGAAGAAGCTCCTCGCCGCCGAGGGCCTGCCGATCGGACACCAGGTCGTCCTGCGACCGGGCGTCGTGACGGTGTCCGAGCAGGACCGGGAGGTGCTCGGGCTGCCCGTGTTCGTCAAGCCCGCGCGCGGCGGTTCCTCGATCGGCATCACCCGAGTCACGACCTGGGACGGACTCGACGCCGCGATCGCGCACGCCCGGGCTCACGACCCGAAGGTCATCGTCGAAGCCGCCATCGTCGGCCGCGAGGTGGAGTGCGGCGTCCTCGAGTTCCCCGACGGGTCGGTCCGCGCCAGCGTGGTCGCGGAGATCCGGATGCCCGAGCTGACCGAGGACGACGGCGCCTTCTACGACTTCGACACCAAGTACCTCGACGACATCTGCGAGTTCGACGTCCCGGCCAAGCTCGACGACTCCGTCGCCGACGAGATCCGTGCGATCGCCGTGAAGGCCTTCGCCGCACTCGACTGCCAGGGCCTGGCGCGGGTCGACTTCTTCGTCACCGACAACGGTCCGGTCATCAACGAGATCAACACGATGCCCGGGTTCACGTCCATCTCGATGTTCCCTCGCATGTGGGACGCCGCAGGCGTCGACTACCGCACGCTGGTCGCCACGCTCGTCGACACCGCGCTCGCGCGCGGAACCGGCCTGCGCTGACGCTCCTCGCCGCGGCCGGGAAGCCGGCCGCGGCGAGTGCTGTCAGGAGCCGGGCGTCGGAGTGACGACGGGAAGCGGAGCCGGGTCGATCGGCTTCGCCTCGAGCGCGCCGGCGAGCGCGTCCGATGCGTCCTGCAACGGTGTCGGGCCCAGACCGTGCGGCACGGTCAGCGCCACGTAGACGCCACGATCGACGGCGAACCAGGTGCTGGCGTCAAAGCCCTCGTCACCGGGCACCTCGAACCACTGCACCCCGTTCACGACCTGCAGCGCGCTGGCGGCGTCGAACTCCGCAGGCCGGTCGAGGCCACACCGCAACACGATCTCCTGCGCATCGACGGACTGCCACGCCGCGGCGCCGTCGGGTGCGGGATCGACGAGCTCGGCACGCTCGAAATCGCCGAGGCGGTCCGGGACAGCGTCGATCAGTGCGGTGCACTCGGCCGACGTCGCGGCGGGCGCCGGGACTGTCCCGAGAGCGACAGGGTCGAGGGTGGGGTTGCGATTCGCGAGGACCGCTGCGACGACGATGCCGACGACCAGCGCAACGGGCAGTGCGACCGCCACGGCGATCAGGGCGGGACTGCGGCGGGTGTCGGGGTCTGATGCCGGACTGTCGGCGGTAGGAGTGGTGTCGGGTTCGGAGGTGTTCACGATGCTGTTCTGTGCCGTTCGTTCACTGGGGTCGGGTGGTCGGCGGGGGTCACGCTCGCGCGGGAACCTCGCAGGTCAGGGTCCTGGTGATGCCCGCAACCTGCTGGATTCCGGTCAGGGCCGGGGACGACCCGGGGTCGCCGTTCCCGTCGATCCGCACGACCACGTCGTAGGGGCCGACCACGTTCTCCGCGGTGATCACTCCGGGCAACTGCCGGATCCGCTCGGCAATCGTCGTGGCCTTGCCCACCTCGGTCTGGATCAGGATGTATGCCTGCGCCACCGCCAGGTCCCTTCCCGGCCCAGCACGTCGCGGTCTCGGTAGAGTCGCGATGGCCCTGGTCCGTTTCTCGGCCGGGTCTTGTCCCGGTCGATTCCCAGGGTACCGCGACAGATTTCTACGAAAGGTCCGTCATCGACACCCCCGATTCCGCCCGCGACCCCCGCCAGGCCGACGCCACCGTCGCGGACATCGGCGAGTTCGCCGTGATCGACCGCGCGGTGTCCGGACGGTCCCAGCCGGACACGACCCTCCTCGGTCCGGGCGATGACGCGGCCGTCGTTCGGGTCGCGGACGGCAGGGTGGTGGTGTCGTCGGACATGCTGGTGCAGGGCAGGCACTTTCGCCTGGACTGGTCGACACCGGAGCAGGTCGGACGAAAGGCTGTGGCGCAGAACGGCGCCGACATCGTCTCGATGGGCGCCTGGCCCACCGCGTTTCTCGTCTCCTTCGGTTGCCCGCCCGATACGCCGGTCGCGGTGGCGGACGCGCTGACGGACGGAATCTGGTCCGAGGCGTCGCGTCTCGGTGCGGGTGTCGTCGGGGGAGACACCGTGCAGTCCGACCAGATCGTGTTGTCGATCATGGTTCTGGGGGACCTCGGCGGACGTGACGCGGTGCTGCGGTCGACGGCGCGCGTCGGTGACCAGGTGGCGGTGGCGGGTCGGCTCGGATGGTCGGCCGCAGGACTGGCTGTCCTGGTGGCGGGAGTCGACGGGCATGCCGAAGTAGTTGCTGCACATCAGGTCCCGGATCCGCCTTACTCGTGCGGCCCGTCCGCGGCAGAGTCGGGTGCCACGGCGATGACGGACGTCTCGGACGGCCTGCTCGCCGATCTCGGTCACATCTGTGCCGCGTCCGGTGTGCAGATCGACCTCGATCTCGCTGCGCTCGAACCGGATCCGCCGCTGCACGCGGCGGCAGCGGACCTCGGAACCGACCCGATCGTGTGGGTCCTGACCGGGGGAGAGGACCACGCTCTCGCGGCCACGTTCCCACCGGACGTCGACCTTCCGGACGGCTGGCGTCGCATCGGCGTCGTCGCGGGCGGTACGGGTGTTCACGTCGGCGGCCGGGAATGGACCGGTCCGGTCGGCTGGGAGAGTTTCGGCCCGGCCGACTCCCGCTAGGGTGAGCACCCATGTCGACTACATTCCCCGTCGCTGCGCTCGTCCGGCCCCACACCGGGAACGCGTGATGGCGCCGCGTCCACTCGCCGAACTCGTCGACCCCGGATGGGCGACGGCGCTCGAACCGGTCGCCGGACGGATCTCCGAGCTGGGGGAGTTCCTCCGCGACGAGGTCGCGGCCGGTCGTGGTTACCTCCCGGCCGGCGAGAACGTCCTGCGCGCCTTCGCGCAGCCCTTCGACGACGTCCGGGTCCTCGTCGTCGGGCAGGACCCTTATCCCACACCGGGCCACGCTGTCGGACTGAGCTTCTCCGTCGCCCCCGACGTCCGGCCCGTCCCGCGGAGCCTGGTGAACATCTACACCGAGCTCGGCACCGACCTCGGTCTGCCGACTCCGTCGAACGGAGACCTCACGCCGTGGGCGCAGCAGGGGGTGCTGCTGCTGAACAGGGTGCTGACCGTGCAACCCGGTCAGGCCGCGTCACATCGACGCAAGGGCTGGGAAGACGTCACCGAGCAGGCGATCCACGCCCTCGTCGCCCGTACCGACCCGAGTGGGGTGAGGCGTCCGCTCGTCGCGATCCTGTGGGGTCGTGATGCGGCGACACTGAAGCCGATGCTCGGAGACACCCCGTATGTGGAATCCGCGCACCCGTCGCCCCTGTCCGCTTCTCGCGGCTTCTTCGGGTCGAGGCCCTTCAGTCGCGTCAACAAGCTCCTCGAGGAGATGGGCGAGAAGCCCGTGGACTGGCGACTGCCCTGACCGCCTTTCGCTGGTGTGAACTGGAACGGTCAGGCCCTGAGAGGGCCTGACCGTTTCGTTCACAGCGTCACTGCGGGTGTCAGCGGGAGGCGGCGAAGTCGGGGCGACGCTTCTCGACGAAGGCGTCGACGCCTTCGCGGCCGGTGGGACCTGCCGCTGCTGCCGAGATGGACGCAGCTTCGGCATCGAGCTGATCCGACAACGTCGAACCCCCGGACCTGGCGAGCAGTGCCTTGATGCCCGCGTACGAACTGGTCGGGCCTGCCGCGAATCCTGCAGCGACCTTCAGTGCCTCGTCCTTGACCGCGTCGTCGGCGACGAGCCGGCTGAGGATGCCGAGCCGAACGGCCTCGTCCGCATCGATGATCGTGTCGGAGAGGATCAGTTCGGCCGCTTTCCGGGCACCGACGATGCGCGGCAGTGTGAACGACATCCCGCCGTCGGGCGTGAGGCCGACACCGGGGTACGCCGCGCGCAGCTTCGTCGATTCGCCGCCGATCGCGATGTCGGCCGCGCACGCCAGGCTCATCCCGGCACCGGCCGCCCAACCCTGTACTGCGGCGACGACAGGGACGGTGGTGGCCGCGAGAAGTCGAACGAAGTCGTGCAGCCGGTTGGCGATGTCGAGGAGGAAGGCGGCGCGATCGGGTGCCCCGGCGAAGTCCCGGACATTGCCGCCTGCGCAGAAGTTCGCGCCGTCGCCGACGAGCAGCACCGCGCCTGCCGCGATCTCCCCGGCCGCGAGTGCGCGCAGCGCAGCCGTTCCCTCGTCCACGCAGTCGAAGTCGAGAGCGGTGCCGTTTGCTGCGGTGGCGATGGCGATCCGGAGGACGTCGCCGTCGAGGCCGACATGGCTGAAGCCGTCGAGTGTAGTCACTTCAGCACAATAACGAAGCACCGCAAACGACTGATGCCCGGCACCATGAGGTGCCGGGCATCAGTCGTGATGATAGAGAAGATCAGGCGCGGACGACCTTGCCTGCCTTGAGGCAGGAGGTGCACACGTTGAGCTTCTGGCGCGTACCGGATCCGACCTGGGCCCGGACAGTCTGAATGTTCGGGTTCCAGCGACGGTTGGTACGCCGGTGCGAGTGCGAGACCGACTTACCGAAGCCGGGTCCCTTGGCGCATACGTCGCAGACGGCAGCCATAGTCGCGAACTCCTTGATGTGATGCGGATGGATTCAGTTGCGAACACGGAACACTGACGTGACCCGTGCCAGGCAACCCTGCCAGATTAGCCGGAACAGTGCCGAATGACCAAACCGGTGGTGCGTGACACTTCGCGGTGAGCGAGCTGACAAAGCCTGCGGCTAATCTTGCGGCACCGACAATACCGAAGAAGGGCGGAGGGACGGAACCGAGGTGCTCGAAGCGCTGCAGAGGGTGGACGGTGAGGCGTTACGCCGCTGGGCGGGTATCTGCGTCGACGGTCTGACCAGCCGCTGCGAGGACATCAATCGGCTCAACGTGTTTCCCGTACCCGATTCGGACACCGGTACCAACCTCCTGTTCACCATGCGTGCCGCAGCGGACTCGGCAGCGTCGGCCGACGGGTCCGTCGCCGACGTGGCCGCCGCGCTCGCACGCGGTGCGGTCGCGGGAGCGCGGGGCAACTCGGGTGTGATCCTGTCGCAGGTTCTCCGGGGTATCGCCGACGTCGCGCGCATCGGACACCTGGACGCCAGGACGGTGTGTACGGCGCTCGACCAGGCGACAGTCCTGGCGACCGACGCGATCAGCATCCCGGTCGAAGGGACGATCGTGACGGTTCTCCGCGAGGCGGCGGTGGCGGCGAGCGCATGCCCGCGCGACACCGATCTCGCGGGAGTCGTGTCGGCGGCCGCGTCGGGAGCCGCAGCAGCGCTCGCCCACACGCCCACCCAACTCGCGGAACTCGGCCGCGCAGGAGTCGTCGACGCAGGCGGTTTGGGTCTCGTCGTGATCCTCGACGCCCTGGTGGGTGTCGTCACGGGGGTGACACCCGATCGCTCCGGCCTCACTCTCGTCGCGCAGGTGGACGTCGACGCGGGACCCGAACACGACACCCACGGTCACGGTCACGGCCACGGAACGACTCACGACTCCACACAGCACACCCTCGACTACGAGGTCATGTACCTCGTGGGGGACACGGACGAGGCCCGCGTCGCGGAACTGCGCACGCGACTCGGCGAAGTGGGTGACTCGGTGATCGTCGTCGGGGACGGCGACGGATCCTGGTCGGTCCACGTGCACTGCCACAACGCCGGTGCCGCCGTCGAAGTGGGGCTCGCCGCCGGGCGGGTCCACGACATCAGGATCGACTGCTTCGCGCTCGACCTGGTCCGGGGTGACACCGGTTCGGCGGTGTCCGTGCCGGGCCGCCGCTGCATCCTCGCCGTCGTGGCGGGTGACGGGGCGGCCGAGCTCTTCGCTTCCGAGGGAGCGGAGGTGATGCGGTGCGACGAGCAGGTCACACCCGAGAAATTGCTCGACGCGATCCGGCAGCTGAGCTGCACCGAGGTGCTCGTGATGCCGAACGGGGCATTGCCCGCGCAGGAACTGTTGACGGTCGGCGCGCTCGCTCGCGACGACCGCCGCTCCGTGTTGTTGCTGCCCACGTCGTCGATGGTGCAGGGCCTGGCCGCGCTGGCCGTGCACGACACCCGCCGCCCCGCCGTGGACGACGGGTTCGCGATGTCGGAGGCAGCGGCGTCGACGCGATGGGGGTCGGTTCGAGTCGCGCAGGAGCGGTCGCTGACGTTGATGGGCACCTGCGAGGCGGGGGACGGGCTCGGACTGATCGGGCACGAGGTCGTGGTCATCGCCGGTGATGCGGTCGAGGCGGGCCGCAGGCTTCTCGACCAGGTGCTCGGCGTCGGCGGCGAACTGGTGACGCTGCTGATCGGGGCGCAGGCGCCGCACGGGCTCGGTGACGCGCTCGCCGACCACGTCTCGAACAACCACCCGGGAGTCGAGGTGCTCGTCTACCCCGGCGGGCAGGACACCGACCTCGTCCAGGTGGGTGTGGAGTGACCCGCGCCGGGTAGCTGCCCGGGAACACGTCGGTGCCGAGGAGTAGGACTGTGCCTGTGAGCGGAGAGACGAACCCATGGCAGCGCTGAGCGACCGCCTCGACCACCTGCTCGGTGCGAAGGCTGCGGAGCCGTTGGCCGCCGACTTCGACATCCACACGGTCGAGGACCTCCTTCGGCACTACCCGAACCGGTACGCGACGCAGGGTGCCGAACTGGGTGAGAAGAAGCCGCCCGAGGGCGAGCACATCACGATGGTCGCGACCGTCGTGAAGGCCGACGTCGTCTCGTTCAAGAGCCGTAGCGGCAAGATGCTCCGCACCGTCCTGTCTTCGGACACGCAGCGCGTCGAGGCCACCTTCTTCAATCCGCACAAGGTCGCGCACGCGATCAAGCCGGGTGTTCGGGCGATGTTCTCGGGCACCGCCAAGTACTTCCGCGAGCAACTGCAGCTGACCCACCCCAGCTACCTGATCCTGCCGACCGGGGACGGTGAACCGACCATCGGTGGGCGGGTCCGCGGGTCCGGGGAACTCGCAGGCATGGCCCGTAGCACCCAGGACGAGGATTCCGGGATCGACATGGAGATCTTCGATCGGGAACTGATCCCGATCTATCCCTCCACCAGGGACGTGGAGACCTGGACGATCGCGCGCTGCGTGCGGCAGGTGCTCGACCAGCTCGACGTCGTCCCCGACCCACTGCCCGAGGCGACCCGTGGGGATCTGGACCTGATCGGCCTGGACGAGGCACTGCGTCTCGTTCATCAGCCGGAGACCAAGAACGACGTCGAGCGCGCCCGGGAGCGGCTGCGCTTCGACGAGGCAGCGGCGTTGCAGCTGGTGCTCGCGCAGCGCAGACATGCCGTCGACGAGCGCGTCGCACCCTCGTGCCCGCCCCGGGCGGGCGGTCTCGCGGCCGCCTTCGACGCCGAGTTGCCGTTCACCCTCACCGATGGTCAGGTCGCGGTGGCCGAGGAGATCTCGGCCGACCTCACGCGTCCCCACCCGATGAACCGGCTGCTGCAGGGCGAGGTGGGTTCGGGAAAGACCATCGTTGCCCTGCGGGCGATGCTGCAGGTGATCGATGCGGGCCATCAGTGCGCGCTCCTCGCTCCGACGGAGGTGCTCGCAGCGCAGCACGCCCGCTCGATGCGCCGGATGCTGGGTGACCTCGCGACGGCCGGGGAACTCGGAGCGGCCGACCACGCGACCAGGGTCACGCTGCTGACGGGGTCCATGTCGACCGCGGCGAAGCGTGCCGCGCTCAACGAGGCGCTGGTCGGCGACGCGGGCATCGTCATCGGCACGCACGCCCTGATCCAGGACAACGTCGAGTTCTTCGACCTCGGGATGGTCGTCGTCGACGAGCAGCATCGCTTCGGCGTGAAGCAGCGTGACGCGTTGCGAGGCCGGGCGCGCGACGGCTCCAGCCCCCACGTCCTGGTGATGACCGCGACCCCGATCCCGCGAACGATCGCGATGACGGTGCTCGGCGACCTGGAGACCTCGACGCTGCGCGAGTTGCCGCGGGGCCGGTCGCCGATCGTCAGCAACGTGGTCTCCGCGTCCGACAAGCCGGCGTGGGTGGACCGGGCGTGGGCCCGAATCTGCGAAGAGGTCGCCGAGGGCAGGCAGGCGTACGTCGTCTGCTCGCGGATCGGAGACGGCGACGACGACGGGGACGGCGAGTTCGCGGACCTCGATCTCGACGAGTTCTTCGCCAAGGGCAAAGCGCCGGAGCCCGCGCCGCGGCCCAGTGCGAGCAAGGCGAAGAAGAAGCAGGGAGACGCACCGCAGACGGCGGCCGCCGTCGCCGTGTACGAGCAGTTGCAGGCAGGCCCGCTGGCATCTGTCGGAGTGGGCCTGCTGCACGGCAGGTTGCCGTCCGACGAGAAGGACGCCGTGATGGGAGCCTTCAACGCAGGCGACATCGACGTCCTGGTCTGCACGACGGTCGTCGAAGTCGGTGTCGACGTGCCCAACGCGACGGTGATGGTGATCCTCGACGCCGACCGCTTCGGTGTCAGCCAGCTGCACCAGTTGCGAGGTCGCGTCGGCCGTGGTGCCCATCAGGGTCTGTGCATTCTCATCACGGGATCGCGGCCCGAGTCGCCCGCGTACCGGCGACTGAGCGCTGTGGCCTCGACGAACGACGGTTTCGAGCTCGCGCAACTCGATCTGGCGCAGCGGCGGGAGGGCGACGTACTCGGCGTCGCGCAGTCGGGTGCCAGGTCCACGCTGCGACTGCTGTCGTTGCTCGACCACGAGGACGTCATCGAGACGGCCCGCGCGTTCGCTCACCGCGTCGTCGCGGAGGATCCGGAGCTGACGCGGCATCCGGGGCTGGCGTCGATGGTGACCGCCGGACTGGACGCGAAGGGCGTCGAATACCTCGACATGTCGTAGGCCCGGAAAACCTCACCGCGCCCGGCGTCGTTTTGTGCGGTCAGGGACGGTAGCGTGACTGCATCGTTACAGGTGTCCGAACGTGCGGGAGATTCCCGGATGTTGGAACGCGGTACCTCCCGCGTCCTGAAAGCAAGGGTAGTTTTCAGCGATGTTCTCAAAAGTTCTGGTTGCCAATCGCGGCGAAATCGCGATTCGGGCATTCCGTGCCTCCTACGAGCTGGGCGCGGGAACAGTGGCCGTCTTTCCGTACGAGGACCGCAATTCGGTCCACCGGTTGAAGGCCGACGAGAGTTATCAGATCGGTGAGCAGGGCCACCCGGTGCGGGCGTACCTGTCGATCACCGAGATCGTGTCGGCCGCCAAGAAGGCGGGTGCCGACGCGATCTATCCCGGCTACGGCTTCCTCTCGGAGAATCCCGACCTCGCGGCCGCCTGTGCCGCCGAGGGCATCACCTTCGTCGGGCCGTCGGCGGAGATCCTGGAACTGACCGGAAACAAGGCCCGCGCGATCGCCGCCGCGAAGGCCGCAGGCCTGCCGGTCCTGGAGTCGTCGGCGCCGTCCGCCGACGTCGACGAACTGCTCGCCGCGTCGGAATCGATGGAGTTCCCGATCTTCGTCAAGGCCGTCGCGGGCGGCGGAGGTCGCGGTATGCGACGCGTCGCCGAGCGCTCCCAGCTGCGGGAGTCGATCGAGGCCGCCGCACGCGAGGCGGAGTCCGCGTTCGGTGATCCGACGGTGTTCCTGGAGCAGGCGGTCGTCGATCCCCGTCACATCGAGGTCCAGATCCTCGCCGACGGTGAGGGCAACGTCATCCACCTGTTCGAGCGTGACTGCTCGGTCCAGCGACGGCACCAGAAGGTCATCGAACTGGCACCGGCGCCGAACCTGCCGGAGGAACTGCGGCAGAAGATCTGCGCGGACGCCGTCGCGTTCGCCAAGCAGATCGGGTACTCGTGCGCGGGCACCGTCGAGTTCCTCCTCGACACCCGTGGCAACCACGTCTTCATCGAGATGAACCCGCGCATCCAGGTCGAGCACACGGTCACCGAGGAGATCACCGACGTCGACCTGGTGCAGGCGCAGTTGCGCATCGCATCCGGCGAGACGCTCGAAGACCTTGGCCTGAGCCAGGATTCGATCACCATCCGCGGCGCGGCGCTGCAGCTGCGGATCACGACCGAGGATCCCGCGAACGGGTTCCGTCCCGACACCGGCCGCATCACCGGCTACCGCACGCCGGGTGGTGCGGGTGTCCGTCTCGACGGCGGCACCATGGTGGGCGCAGAGGTCGGCGCCTACTTCGACTCGATGCTCGTGAAGCTGACCTGCCGCGGACGCGACCTGCCCGCGGCGGTCGCCCGTGCCCGTCGTGCCGTCACCGAGTTCCGCATCCGCGGTGTCGCAACGAACATCCCGTTCCTGCAGGCGGTTCTCGACGACCCGGACTTCCGCGCAGGCAAGGTCACCACCTCGTTCATCGAGGAGCGTCCGGAACTGCTGACCTCCCGCGCCTCCGCGGACCGAGGCACCAGGATCCTGCGTTACCTCGCGGACGTCACGGTGAACAAGCCGCACGGTGACCGGCCGTCGACGGTGTACCCGCACGACAAGCTCCCCGTGATCGACCTCAAGTCGCCGCCGCCTGCCGGATCGAAGCAGCGACTGCTCGAGCTCGGACCGGAGGGCTTCGCGGCCGCACTGCGCAACCAGGACGCGCTCGCCGTCACCGACACCACCTTCCGCGACGCACACCAGTCGCTCCTCGCGACCCGGCTGCGGACCCGAGACCTGCTCACCGTCGCCGGTCACGTGGCCCGGATGACGCCCGAGCTGCTGTCGGTGGAGGCGTGGGGCGGTGCGACCTACGACGTGGCGTTGCGGTTCCTGCACGAGGATCCGTGGGAGCGGCTCGCGGCGATGCGCGAAGCGATGCCGAACATCTGTCTGCAGATGCTGCTGCGTGGGCGCAACACCGTCGGCTACACCCCGTACCCGGAGACGGTGACCCGGGCGTTCGTCAAGGAAGCGACCGCGACCGGCGTCGACATCTTCCGGATCTTCGACGCCCTCAACAACGTGGACCAGATGCGTCCCGCGATCGACGCGGTCCGCGAGACCGGTACCGCGGTCGCCGAGGTCGCGTTGTCGTACACCGGTGACCTGTCGAACCCGAACGAGAACCTCTACACCCTCGACTACTACCTCAAGCTGGCCGAGCAGATCGTCGATGCAGGCGCCCACGTCCTCGCCATCAAGGACATGGCGGGTCTGCTGCGCGCGCCCGCCGCGGCCACGCTGGTGACGGCGCTGCGGAAGAACTTCGACCTCCCGGTGCACGTGCACACCCACGACACCCCCGGTGGTCAGCTCGCCACCTACCTGGCCGCCTGGCAGGCCGGTGCGGACGCCGTCGACGGCGCCAGCGCGGCGATGGCGGGCACCACCAGCCAGCCCGCGCTGTCGGCGATCGTCGCAGCCGCCGCGCACTCTCCGCGCGACACGGGCCTCGACCTGCAGGCCGTGTGCGACCTCGAGCCGTACTGGGAGGCGCTGCGAAAGGTGTACGCGCCGTTCGAGTCCGGGCTGCCCGCACCGACCGGCCGCGTCTACACCCACGAAATCCCCGGTGGTCAGCTGTCGAACCTGCGTCAGCAGGCGATCGCACTCGGCCTAGGCGACCGGTTCGAGGAGGTCGAGGCGAAGTACGCGGCCGCAGACCGGATGCTCGGCCGGCTCGTCAAGGTGACCCCCTCGTCGAAGGTCGTCGGCGATCTCGCCCTGCACCTCGTCGGAGCGGGCGTTTCGACGGACGAGTTCGCGGGCAACCCTGCCGGTTTCGACATTCCCGACTCGGTCGTCGGATTCCTGCGGGGCGAACTCGGCACCCCGGCCGGTGGGTGGCCGGAGCCGTTCCGCACCAAGGCCCTCGAAGGTCGCGGCGCCGCGAAGCCGGAGACTCCGCTCACCCCGGCTGACGAAGCCGGTCTGGTCGGAGCGCCCGAGGGTCGGCGCGCCACGTTGAACCGGTTGCTGTTCCCGGGCCCGGCAAAGGAATTCATCGAGCACCGCGACAAGTACGGCGACGTGTCGCGCCTGTCCGCGAACCAGTTCTTCTACGGGCTGCGCCGCGGTGAGGAGCATCGGGTGCAACTCGCTCCGGGTGTCGAACTGCTGATCGGCCTCGAAGCGATCTCGGACGCCGACGAACGCGGCATGCGCACGGTCATGTGCATCCTCAACGGTCAGTTGCGGCCGGTGTCCGTGCGGGACAGGTCCATCGCCAGTGAGGTCCCCGCCGCGGAGAAGGCGGACCGAGGGAATCCGGGTCACATCGCGGCGCCGTTCGCCGGCGTGGTCACACTCGTCGTCGCCGACGGTCAGAAGGTTGCGGCCGGCGACACCGTCGCGACCATCGAGGCGATGAAGATGGAGGCCGCGATCACCGCGACCCGCGGTGGCACGGTCTCACGGCTTGCGATCGGACCCGTTCAGCAGGTCGAGGGCGGCGACCTGCTCGCGGTCATCTCCGTCGTTGCAGCGGAGGAGGACGGCCCGCAGTGACACCGTTCGCCGCGGCGGGCCGCGCAGTGACACCGTCCAGGGCGCCGAGGTGACCCGGATCGTGGCCGGCGCCGCAGGCGGGCGCCGGCTGCGGGTGCCTCCCCAGGGCACCCGTCCGACGTCCGAGCGGGTTCGCGAGGCACTCTTCAACGCCCTGGCCGCGCGGATGGACCTGGACGGTGCCCGCGTACTCGATCTCTATGCGGGTTCGGGAGCGCTAGGGCTCGAAGCGCTTTCGCGCGGCGCGGGTTACGTACTCATGGTCGAGTCGAATGCGCGCGCGGCCGCGATCGTGCGGGAGAACATCACAGTGGTCGGGCTGGCGGGCGCGGTCGTGACGACCGCGCCCGCGGCCGCCGTCGTCGCGGGTACCGCCGACGGTGAATACGACATCGTGATGCTCGACCCGCCGTACGCGTTCGAGGGTGACGAACTCACCTCGGTCCTGACAGATCTCGCCGCGAAGGGCTGGGTCGGGGAAGGGTCACTCGTCGTGGTCGAGCGGGCCACCCGATCGCCGGAAACGGTGTGGCCGGACGGATTCGAGGTCGAACGGTCACGCCGGTACGGCGACACCCGCGTCGAGATCGCCTGTTACGGTCTGCAGTCATGAGCAGTGCGGTCTGCCCCGGATCCTTCGACCCCGTCACCAATGGTCACCTCGACGTGATCGCTCGCGTGGCGGTGCAGTTCGACGAAGTCGTCGTCACCGTGGTCGTCAACCCCAACAAGCAGGGGATGTTCACGATCGACGAGCGTCTCGCCATGCTCCGCGAGGCGGTGGCCGACCTGCCGAACGTGCGCGTCGACTCGTGGCAGGGCCTGCTCGTCGACTATGCGACCGCGAACGGCGCGAGCGCGATCGTCAAGGGACTGCGCGGCGCGAACGACTTCGACTACGAACTCCAGATGGCGCAGATGAACCACAAGCTCACCGGCGTCGACACCCTGTTCGTGGCCACCAACCCGCGCTACAGCTACCTGTCCAGCTCGCTCGTCAAGGAGGTCGCCAAGTACGGCGGCGACGTCGCGGACATGCTGCCTCCGCACGTGCACGAGGCCCTGCTGGCCCGGATCACCGAGCTCAAGTCCGCCGGCTAGACGGTCGTCACGCCGGCTCGCTGATCACGCCGACGTGACGCACCGTCCCGGACAGGCCCGGCAGTTCCTGCACGGGCGACCACGTGCGCAGGCCGTCGGTGCTGTCCGAGTAGAGGTACTTTCCCTCGGTGTAGGCGTCGAGGTAGATCCGCCAGGCACCGTCCGGTAGCTGGACCACGGCGGGTCCCTCCACGAAGGAACCCCAGTCGCCGGGCGGGACGAAGGAATACGGGCCCGTCACCGACGGCGCGACCGCATGCTCGACGACCTTCTTCGTCTCGTTCTTCGTGAACGCGTGATAGGTCGATCCGACCTTGACCACGGTGGTGTCGATGTGGTCGGCGCCGATCCCGGCGAGCGGGACCGGCGGGCTCCACAACCGGAGCGACGGGTCCAGCGCCGTCATCAGGTACGGCACGAATCCGCCGCCCGTCGACATCGACAGAATGACGTTGACGCGGTCGCCGTCGACGAACCATTCGGGTGCCCAGGCCTTCGTGGTGAACGGCGACAGCGATGGTCCGTCACTGAACCCGGCCGATCCCGAGGAACCGGGCGGGCTCGCCGAGCCCGTACCGTCGCCCGTGCCGGGAAGGAAGGCGCAGCAGAACGGGACCGGCCAGGACCCCAGATAGGTCCAGTTGATCCGGTCGCTGCTGCGGGCGAAGCCGATGTTCGCCCCGTCCACCGTCGTGTAGGTGACGTAGTAGAACCCGTCGGTGTGCCGGAAGATGCTCGGGTCACGCATCAGTCCCGACGGGGGCCGATATGCCGACAGTCGGAGTGCTTGGAATTCCGTACCGTCCGCCGACTCGTACACGTCCATGTCGCGGTCGCTGGTGTTGCTGAACGCCACCATCGTGTAGCGCCGGTCCGGTGGTGCGGCGCCACTGCTGCCCGGAGTCGCGACCAGCAAACTCGCAGCCGTGAGCAACACCATCGACATGACGGACAGGCCCTTGCGTGTGGCTGGCATCACACCTGCAGTATCGGTGACGACGGACGCATCAGGCGTGATATCGGCCACGGGTGTGGCGGATCGTTACCCCGGACCTCGACACATCTGCGCGCCGGTGGGCGTGGCGTCACGCCGCACTCGCAGGCTGCGGCACTATTGACGGGTAAGTGGATGTCGATGATTGGGGTGTGGCGTGTATCGCGTATTCGAGGCACTCGACGAGCTTGTCGCGATCGTGGAAGAGGCCCGCGGCGTGCCGATGACCGCGGGCTGCGTCGTCCCCCGCGGTGACGTGCTCGAACTGCTCGACGACGTACGGGACGCCATCCCAGGTGAGTTGGACGACGCGCAGGACGTGCTCGACCACCGCGACAAACTGGTCGGCGACGCCCGCACCCACGCGGAGAAGATGGTCTCCGGCGCGACCGCCGAAGCGGACGAGACCCTGTCGAGTGCCAGGCACGATGCCGACCGGATCCTCGCCGACGCGAAGGACAAGGCCGACCGCATGGTCGCGGAGGCGCAGGCGCACGCCGAACAACTCGTCGCGGACGCGCAGGACGAAGCCGAGCGGACCGTCGAGGACGGGCGTCGGGAGTATCAGGACGTGACGGGTCGGGCAGCCGCGGAAGCGGATCGGATGGTCGAAGCCGGACGCGCGGCGCAGGAACGGTCGATCGCAGAGGGGCAGGCCGAACAGGATCGCCTGGTGTCGCAGGCGGAGGTCGTGCAGGCCGCGCACGCCGAGTCGGCGCGGGTGATCGACGCGGCACACGCCGAGTCGGATCGACTGCGCGGCGACTGCGACCTCTACGTCGACAACAAGCTCGCCGAGTTCGAGGAGTTCCTCACCGGCACAATCCGGTCGGTGGGACGCGGACGGCAGCAGTTGCGCACCGGGTCCGGCGTGCCCACCTACGACGAACCGGACGAGCGCCGGACCGAACGGCGTCGCTGACGACGATGCCTCCGCTCCGGCCCCCGTCCGGTGGTTCAGGCTCCGCGGGCGCGGGTGGGTGTGACCGCCTCCGCCGCCGACAGTGCGCCGGGCGCCGACGCGCGGCGGCGTCGGCGGATCGCCTTCTCCGCCTCGACGACGACAGGAACGATCAGCGCCCACCCCAGGCACACGAGCCACTGACGACCGGTCAGTGACGTCGTCATCAGCAGGTCCTGGAGGAATCCCAGTTCGACCGCGAGGACCGTCACCACGACCGGCACCGTCAGGATCTTCAGCGCACCCAGCACGGGGGCGGTGATCCCGGAATCCGGATCGCGCCGCATGACCAGGCCGGCCATGATCGACGCGAGTGACATCACGACGAACGCCATCGTCATCGGCACGTTCGCCTCGGTGGTACTCAACTCGCCGGGGGCGAGCAGCAGCACGGCCAGTGTCACGGCGAACTGCAGTACCCCGTACGCCATCCACTGCGTGAACGCCGCCCGGTTCGCGATCGGCAGTTTGGGATCTCGGGGTGGTTTGGCCATCAGGTTCGGTGCGGGTGGGTCGAGCATCACCACGATCACGGGGAACAGCGTGATGAAGAAGTGCTGGAACAGCACCATCAGGGGCGTCAGCGCGACCCCGTCGTTGATGTCGAAGATGCTCGCTGCGAGAAACAGCAGGACCAGCGAGAACAGTTTCGACATCTGGTACCGGATGTACGAGACGACCTTGTCGTAGATGCCGCGACCCAACCGGATCGCGGTGATCAGCGTCCCGAAGTTGTCGTCGGTGAGGATCATCTTGCCCGCCTGCTTGGTGACCTCACTTCCGGAGCCCATCGCGACGCCGATGTCGGCCTTCTTGAGAGCGGCGGCGTCGTTGACGGCGTCACCCGTCATCGCGACGACCGCGCCGCCGCGCTGCATGAGATCGGCCAGTCGCAGTTTGTCCTGCGGTGTGACGCGTCCGAACACGTGAAGGTCCGGAAGCCGTTGCACCAGTTCCTCGTCGCTCATCGCCTGCAGTTCGGTCCCGCCGATGGCTCCGGGACCGAGGCCGAGTTCGGCGCCGATCGCCGAGGCGGTGATCGCGTGATCGCCGGTGATCATGCGGACGTCGATCCCGGCTTCGTGGGCGGTGCGCACCGCCTCGGCCGCCTCGGGTCGGAGCGGGTCGATGATGCCGACCATGCCGATGAAGGTGAGGTCGTTCACGAACGACATCGGATCGGCGGTGACCGCCGTCTCCTGCCCGTCGACGTCGCGGGCGGCGAACGCGAGCACGCGCAGTCCCTTCTCCGACATCGATCGGTTCGCCGCATCGATCTCGGCGCGGACCGTGTCGAGGGGTACGGACCGCCTGCCGGGCAGGAAGGCATGGGTGCACCGATCGAGGACCACGTCCGGGCCGCCCTTGACGACACCGACGAATCGGGTGTCGCCCTCGGCCTCCAGGTGGTGGTAGGTCGCCATGAACTTGTACGCCGAGTCGAACGGGACCTCCGCGACGCGGGGGTACTTCCTGCGGGTCAGCGGCGCGTCGACGCCCATCTTCGCGGCCAGCACGACCAGCGCGGCCTCGGTCGGATCACCGACCACCGCGCCCGCATCGGACACTGTCGCATCGCTGTCCAGGCACAGGCCGTACGCCAGCATGGTGAAGTCGGGGACCGGCTCGCCCGCAGCTTGGGTGATCGCGCCCTTCTTGTCGTAGCCCTCGCCGTCGACGGCGTACCAGCGGGTGTGGAAGTACAGGGACCGCACCGTCATCTGGTTCATCGTGAGGGTGCCGGTCTTGTCGGAGTTGATGGCGCTCGTGGCTCCGAGGGTTTCGACGTCGGTGAGGTTCTTGACGACCGCCTTCGCGTCGGCGAGTTGACGTGCCCCGTACGCGAGCATCGCCTGGACGAAGGTCGGCAGGCCGGTCGGGATGGCGGAGATGCCCATCGAGATGCCGAGGAGCAGGACGGTCGAGACGGACTGGCCGCGGACGACACCGATGACGACGATGATCGCGACCGCCACCCAGGCGACCACGCCGAGAACCTTGGTCAGCGAGTCCAGTTCGCGCTGCAGTGGTGACTTGCTCGGCGCGACAGCGGACAGCATCGACGCGATCCGGCCCATCTCGGTGTGCATCCCGGTTTCGGTGACCACGATGGTCGCGGTGCCGCGGGTCACCGAGGTGTTCTGGAACACCATGTTGCTGCGGTCGCCGAGCGGCACGTCGGCGTCGGGCAGCGTCGCGGGATCCTTGGCGATCGGCGCACTCTCGCCGGTGAGCGCCGCCTCCTGGGTCTCGAGGGTCGCGGACCGGAGCAGTCTGCCGTCCGCGGGAACGATGTCGCCCGCTTCGAGTTCGACGATGTCCCCCGGGACGAGGGACGTCGCATCGAGTTGGATCAGCGTGCCGTCGCGGATCACGCGTGCCTGTGGTGTCTGCATCCGCGCGAGCGCGTCGACGCTGGCGCGAGCCTTGAGTTCCTGCTGGGTGCCGAGCACGACGTTGAGCAGGACGAGCGCGGCGACGACGATCGCGGTCGGCACCTCGCCGATCGCGACGCTGACGGCGGCCACGGCCACCAGCATCAGATTCATCGGGTCGCGCAGCTGCCGAAGTGCGGTCGACCACATCGACGGCGAGGGTTCGGCGGCGATCTCGTTGACGCCGTAGCGGCTGGCGCGGTCCGTCGCGTCGGCTGTGGTCAGTCCCGAGTCCGGGTCCGACGTCAGGGCCGACACCACGGTGTCGGCGTCCTGTGCGTGCCACGGCGGGGGAGCCTCCGCGTCGGCGGATGCCGACGGAGTGTGGTCGGTGATGGACATGATCTGGTGCTCCTCGGACGGGATCAGCGAGGCGGATCGTGTCGCCCCGCGGCGGGCAGATCAGAACGGGCTGGGAATCCACCGCAGCGGTTGCCGAGGAGGTTCGTAGTCGCCGGCGGGTTGACGCTTCGGCAACGTGACCTTGCGATGTTTCAGCGGTTCGTAGGGCACCTGGTCGAGGAGGTGGCTGATGATGTTCAGCCGTCCGCGCTTCTTGTCGTCTGTGTCGACGAGGTACCACGGCGCCCATCCGGTGTCGGTCATCCGGAACATGTCGTCGCGGGCCCGGGAGTAGTCGTACCACCTGCTGTACGACTCGAGATCGAGGTCGGAGAGCTTCCACCCCTTGCGTGGATCGTCGATTCGGCTCTGCAGCCGCAGCGTCTGCTGCTCCTCGCTGACCTCGAGCCAGTACTTGAGCAGGATCACGCCCGATTGGACGATGGTGCGCTCGACCTCGGGGATCACCTCGAGGAACTGGACGGCCTGCTCCTCGGTGCAGAAGCCCATGACCCGTTCGACGCCCGCGCGGTTGTACCAACTTCGGTCGAAGATGACGACCTCACCCGCCGCGGGCAGGTGCGGAATGTAGCGCTGGATGTACATCTGCGACTTCTCCCGCTCGGTCGGCGCGGGCAGCGCGATGACGCGGAAGACCCGGGGGCTGACGCGCTCGGTGATCGCCTTGATGACCCCGCCCTTGCCTGCGGTGTCACGGCCCTCGAACACGATGCAGACCTTCGCCCCGGAGGACTTGACCCATTCCTGCATGGCAACCAGTTCCGCGTGCAGCGGTTCGAGCAGATGGCGATATTCCTTGTATTTGAGGTGCTCGTCGGTCTGGTCCGCGCCGGGTCCGATCAGTTCGCCGTCCGCCTCCGGTGGAGTGTCGCCGTGCTTCTTGCCGCCATGCTTCTTGCCGCCCTGCTTGCCCACCGGACCACCGCCTCGACGTCGACTGGGGACATCTTCCTCCGGGCCGCGCCTCCGCGCAGGTCGACGCGCGCACCATGACGCCTGCCACGTGAGTTTCGTGACCGGAGAGTGATCGCGTACCCTGGTGTGGTTGCCCAATCCGGGCTGGTCCCTGTTCTCAGGTCGTAAAGAAAGAGTGTCGAGTGTCCTCCCACAGCTCCGCTACGCCCCGTCTGCACGAGGGCGGCTTCGTGCTGGACACCCGCAAGCTCGGCCGCAGGCCCGGATCGATGATCACGGTCACCCGGACGGTGCCGACGCCGACGCGCATCGGCCTCGACCTGATCGCCGTTCCCGTCGGTGGCGACGTCGAGCTGGATCTCCGCCTCGAATCCGTTTCGGAGGGCGTGCTGGTCACCGGCACCGTTCACGCCGACACGACGGGGGAGTGCTCGCGCTGCCTCGAACCGTTCGACGGCACCCTCGATCTCTACCTCACCGAACTGTTCGCATACCCGAACAGCGTCACCGAGGAGACCACCGAGGAGGACGAGATCTACCGGATCGTGGACGATTTGATCGACCTGGAACCGGTCATCGTCGACGCCGCCGGACTTGAACTTCCGCTGCAGCCGCTGTGCAGCGAAGACTGCCAGGGACTGTGCCCCGAATGTGGCATTCGCCTGGCGATTGCAGAATCTGGGCATGGGCATGAGATACTTGATCCTCGCTGGGCTGCCCTCGCGGGGAAGTTGGCCGATGCCGAAGGTGTCGCTGACGTCAACAGTGTCGAAGCCGATGCCGAGCCCAGCACGAATCTTGTGAACACCGAAGCCGAGGAGAAGTAGAAGTGGCTGTCCCCAAGCGCAGAATGTCGCGATCCAACACCCGGTCGCGTCGCAGCCAGTGGAAGACCACTGCGCCCACCCTCGTGACCTGCCCGAACCGCGGCTGCGGCGAGAAGACCCTGCCGCACATCGCGTGCCCGTCCTGCGGCACCTACAAGGGTCGTCAGGTCACTGCTGCGGTTTAATCGCAGTGACGAGCAGTACGAGCCCAACGGCTCCCGCCGGCGGCGAGGAGGGCAAGCATGCTTCCCTCCTCGCCGCTCTTGGCGTTGATCTGGACGAATCGCTCCTGACATTGGCGCTGACCCACCGCTCGTATGCGTACGAGAACGGTGGTCTGCCGACGAACGAGCGACTGGAGTTCCTCGGTGACTCGGTCCTCGGACTTTCCGTCACCGAACGGCTGTACACCGCGCATCCCGACAAGTCGGAAGGCGAGTTGGCGAAGATCCGCGCGAGTGTCGTGAACATGCACGCTCTGGCGGAGGTCGCTCGCGGTCTCGGCGAGGGCGGGCTGGGTGTGCACCTCCTCCTCGGCAAGGGCGAGGAGATGACCGGCGGCAGGAACAAGCCGAGCATCCTCGCCGACGGCATGGAATCCCTCCTCGGCGCGGTGCACCTTCAGCACGGCATCGACACCGCTCGGTCCGTCGTGCTCGAGCTCTTCGCCGACCTGCTCGAACGGGGCCCCCGACTCGGTGCCGGCCTGGACTGGAAGACGAGCCTGCAGGAACTGACCGCGGAGCGCGGCGCCGGTGTGCCCGGGTACGAGATCAGTTCCACCGGCCCCGATCACGACAAGGAATTCACCGCGACGGTTCTCGTCGCGGGTGTCCCGTTCGGTGTCGGCGTCGGTCGGACGAAGAAGGAAGCCGAGCAGAAGGCCGCCAGCACCGCGTGGCAGGCACTGACGGACGGGCAGTCCGACTCGGATTCCGGTTCGACCGCCGTCGCGTCGACGGACGGGTCCGGCGAGTAGTCCACGGTGCCCGAACTCCCCGAGGTCGAGGTCGTCCGTCGCGGGTTGACCACGCATGTGGTCGGTTCCCGGGTCGACGCGGTCGAAGTGCTGCACCCACGTGCAGTCCGTCGGCACCTGGCAGGCGGATCCGACCTGATCTCGCGACTGACCGGGCTCTCCGTCACCGCCGCGCAGCGGCGCGGAAAATACCTGTGGCTCGAGGTCGATCCCGGTGACCTCGCGGTCGTCGTGCACCTGGGCATGAGCGGTCAGATGCTCGTGCAGTCGCCAGACGTCGCGCGGGAGAAGCACCTGCGTATCCGAGCCGAACTCGACAGTGGCAGGGAACTGCGGTTCGTCGATCAGCGCACCTTCGGTGGGTGGGCACTGGCGCCACTCGTCGACGTCGACGGGACAGCCGTCCCGGAACCGGTCGCGCACATCGCCCGCGACCCCCTCGACCCGCTCTTCGACCCCGAGGCCGCGGTCGCGGCGATCCGCCGCAAGCAGTCCGAGATCAAACGGGTGCTCCTCGACCAGACCGTGCTCTCCGGGGTCGGCAACATCTACGCCGACGAAGCCTTGTGGCGCAGCGGCATCCACGGCAATCGCCCCACCGACCGGTTGACGCGGCCCCAGGTCCGGTTGCTGCTCGAATCCGTGACCGCCGTGATGACCGAGGCGCTGGCGAAGGGTGGCACCTCGTTCGACGCCCTCTACGTCAACGTCAACGGCGAATCCGGGTACTTCGACCGCTCACTGTCGGCGTACGGACGCGAGGACGAGCCCTGCTCACGCTGCGGTGCCCCGATCCGGCGCGAGAAGTTCATGAACCGCTCGTCGTACAGCTGCCCGCGCTGCCAACCGCGGCCTCGATCGATCCGCTGACGACGTCCGCGATCACCTGCGCCGCCTCGTCGGCGCGGGATTCCGGGAGTCGCGCGTAGCCGCACAGCAGTCCGCGCGGACCCGAGTCGGTCGCGTGGTAGGCGGTGAGGGCCCGGACGCTGACGCCTCGCCGCTCCAGTTCGTCGGCGATCGCGCGATCGTCGCAGCCGTCGGGCAGACGCAGTGCCACGTGCAGACCGGCCTCGACACCCAGGGGATTCACATCCGGCAGATGAACACGCAGGGCGTCGACGAAGGCGTGCCGCCGCGCCGCGTAGGTCCGGTTCGACCGGGCGAGATGTCTGGTGAGCGAACCGGATTCGACGAACCCGGCCAACGCGTCGGCGGTGATCGCGCACACCGACTCACCGCTGGTGGCCAGCGCTTCGTGGACCGCGGTGAGTAATGGTGCGGGCGGGATCAGCCAGGCCAGGCGCAGTGCCGGGGTGAGGACCTTCGACGCGGTACCGATGTAGGCCACCGTGTCGCGACCGCCCAGGGCGGCACGCAACGCGGGCAGGGGCGCCACCCCGTAACGGAATTCGCCGTCGTAGTCGTCCTCGATGACCCATCGCCGTGCTGCGACGGACTCCGACACCAGGGTTGCTCGTCGGCTCGCAGGCATCCGGGCGCCCATCGGGTACTGGTGTGCCGGTGTGCAATACACCGCAGCGTCATCGGGACGGATGGCCGTGGGATCGAGTCCGTCGGTGTCGACCGGGATCGGGCGGATGAGAGCGCCCGCTCCCGTGAGGGCCGCGCGTGCCTTCGCGTATCCGGGGTCTTCGAATGCGACCTGCCGACCGGCGAGTCCGGCCGCCGTGACCAGGGTTCGCAGTGCCGCCGCTACCCCGGGCACCACGACGATCTCGTCCGGGCTCGCGACCACGCCCCGGGTTCGGCGCAGGTGCACCGCGAGCGCGTCCCGTAATCGCCGGTGAGCATTCGGTCCCGGCACGGTGTGGGAGACGGGTCCACCGGCCGCGGCGCGCCATGCCGATCGCCAGTCGCGATTCGAGATCAGCTCGGTGTCGGGCAATCCGGGTGTCAGGTCGAGTTCCATCGCGACGGGCTCCGGCTTCCGTGGCGGCGCAGGCGGCTTTCCGGCGCTGACGTGTGCCGTGACGCCGGCTCGGGCGGCGCTGCCCGCGCCTGGCACGATGCGTGTCCCGGATCCGGGCCGCGACTCGACGAATCCCGCGGCGGACAGTTCGTCGTACGCGTCGACGACCGCGGTCCGTGACACCCCGAGGCCGGTGGCGAGTGCGCGGCTCGACGGGAGGAGGTCGCCGGGGCCGAGTGCCCCGGTCCGCAGTGCATCGACGACTGATGCGGCAATACGGTGCCGGAGTGCTTCGCCGGTGTCGGCGAGGGTCAGGTGCACGGTCTGCGCGGAAGCGATGCGGGCCATACGGAGACAATACTGGTCTGCGATTTATGGCAGAACTGGATCTAGAGTGCCGACCGGTTTGGATTCAGGGTGTACGTATGAGTTCCGTAACCGACCTCGCCCGTATCCGCCGCATGTCCGAGCGGTCCCGCACCGACCGCGCCGGTCTCGACGCCGTCCTCGACGCCGCCATGGTGGGCACCCTCGCCACCGTCGTCGACGGACAGCCGTGGGCCGTCCCCATGCTGTACGCCCGCCTCGGCGACCGGATCCTGCTCCACGGGTCGACCGGGGCAGGGGCGCTACGGCACGTCGCAGCGGGCGCGCCGGCGACGCTGTGTGTGACCCTTCTCGACGGAATCGTCCTCGCCGACAACCTCTTCGACTCGTCGGCCAACTACCGGTCCGCTGTCGTCCGGGGACACCTGACGACGATCGACCGCGCCGAGGCCGATGCCGCGCTCACCGAACTGTCCGACGCCCTGATCCCCGGCCGCAGCGCCGAAGTCCGGCCGTCGACTCCGAAGGAGCTCGCCGCGACACTGACGATCGCACTGCCGATCGTCGAGGGGCAGTGGACGGTCAAGGTGCGGGACGCGCCCCCGAGCGAGGGCGACGCGAACCCGCGCGTCTGGGCGGGCGTGGTGCCGATCCGTGCCGTCGCGAGCACACCGGAACGGGCGCCCTGGGTCGACGCGGACGTGCCGCAACCGCCGTCTGTCACGCGGCTGCGCAGCGACCGTCAAGATCGCGTCAACGGCCCAGTTCGCGCCGTCAGCGAGTCGTAAAGGACGCCCATTCCCGCGAATTTCGGGAGCACTCTGCACTGTGGCCCGGAAACGGGCCGGTCCCGCCGATGGTCGGCGGGACCCGTGCAGTGTGAAAAGGAATGGGTGATGGCTGATCTGGCCTACCTGGCGGCGATCGTCGGGACGTTCGCCTGCTGCGCAGTTGTGCTGCGCGCCCTGCAGACGAAGAAGATCCGATGACGGCGGCAGGCGTCCTCAGCGTGGTGTTGATCGCGCTCGCGGCGGCCCTCGTGGTCTACCTGCTCGTCGCGCTCGTCGACCCCGAGAGGTTCTGATCGATGAATCCCGCATTCGCAGCGGGACTGCAGATCGCGTTCGTCGTCTTCGTCCTCGCGATCGCGTACGTCCCCGTCGGCGACTACATGGCAAAGGTGTACGACAACGGCGACCGGTCCCGGGACCTGCGCGTCGAATCGGTCCTGTACCGCCTCTGCCGCATCAATTCCCGCTCCGAGCAGACCTGGTACGGCTACGCAGGCTCGCTCCTCGGCTTCTCCGCCGCCAGTGTGCTGTTCCTCTACGTCCTCCAACGTGTCCAAGGTGTTCTTCCCCTGAACGGCGGGCTGTCCGGGGTGAGCCCGGCGGTCGCTTTCAATACAGCCGCATCCTTCGTGGCGAACACCAACTGGCAGTCGTACGCGCCCGAGACGACGATGAGCAACCTCACCCAGCCGCTCGGGCTCGCGGTGCAGAACTTCGTCTCCGCAGCGGTCGGCATGGCCGTCGCGGTCGCGCTGATCCGCGGCTTCGTCCGAGTCTCCCGTGGCGGTGAGATCGGCAACTTCTGGGTGGACCTGACCCGCGGCGCACTGCGCATCCTGCTGCCGCTCTCCTTCGTCATCGCACTGGTCCTCATGAGTCAGGGCGTGATCCAGTCGTTCCGGACCGGTTTCGACTCGACCGGACTGGACGGCAACGTCGTCACCAACGCGCTCGCACCTGTCGCCTCCCAGGAGGCGATCAAGGAACTCGGCACCAACGGTGGCGGCATCCTCGCCGCCAACTCGGCACACCCGTTCGAGAACCCCACCCCGATCACCAACATCGTCGAGATCCTCGCGATCCTGCTGATTCCGGTGTGCATGACCCGGACGTTCGGGACCATGGTCGGTGACCGCAAGCAGGGACTGACCCTGCTGGCGGTGATGGGCATTCTGTTCGGCGGTCTGCTCGCGGTGACGCTCGCAGCCGAGTCCGGGACGCGCGGTGTGGCGGCCACCGCTGCCGGCGCCATGATGGAGGGCAAGGAGACCCGGTTCGGGATTCCCGGTAGCGCCCTGTTCGCAGTTGCCACCACCGGAACCTCCACCGGCGCGGTCAACTCCGCACACGACAGCATGTCGCCGCTCGGCGGCGGAGCGGTACTGCTGAACATGCTCCTGGGCGAGATCGCGCCCGGCGGCGTCGGTACAGGCCTCTACAGCATCCTGGTCTTCGCGCTGATCGCGGTGTTCGTCGGTGGCCTCCTCGTCGGCCGCACCCCGGAGTACCTCGGCAAGAAGCTCGGTCGCCGCGAAATCACGATGGCCGCTCTGTCGGTACTGGTCATGCCCGCGCTGGTGCTGATCGGCACGTCGATCACCGTGATCCTCTCGTCCACCACCGGTTTCCAGGGCAACAGCGGCGACCCGGGCACCCCCGGATCGATCCACGGGTTCACCGAGGTGCTGTACGCCTACGCGTCGGCGTCGAACAACAACGGCAGCGCCTTCGGCGGCCTCACCGTCACCAGCGACTGGTTCCAGACCTCGCTCGGCGTCTGCATGCTGCTGGGCCGGTTCCTGCCGATCATCTTCGTGCTCGCTCTTGCCGGAGCTCTGGCATCGCAGCGCAAGACGGCACCCACCGCAGGCACCCTCCCCACCGCCGGGCCGATGTTCGCCGGGCTGCTCACCGGCACCGTCGTTCTCGTCGCGGCACTGACATTCTTCCCGGCCCTCGCACTGGGCCCGATCGCAGAGGCAATGCAATGAGTGTGGACACCCGAGAGCGCGTTGGGGCGGACACCGCTCCCAGCGCAGGACACGGCCCGACACCGGTCAAGGCCGGCATCTTCAACCCGCGCCAGATGTGGACTTCGCTTCCCGGCGCCTTCCGAAAGCTCGATCCTCGCCACCTCGCCCGCAACCCGGTGATGTTCGTGGTGTTCGTCGGGTCGGTGGTCACCACCGTGCTCGCACTGGTCGACCCCTCGGTGTTCGCGTGGGTAGTCGCAGCCTGGCTGTGGTTCACGGTGTTGTTCGCGAACCTGGCCGAGGCGGTCGCGGAGGGACGAGGTAAGGCCCAGGCGGCGAGCCTTCGGAAGGTCAAGCAGGACACCACCGCCCACCGGATCACCTCCAGCGGTGCGGTCGAATCCGTGCCCGGCACCGAACTGAAGGTCGGCGACCGGGTGGTGGTGACGGCAGGCGAGGTCATCCCAGGGGACGGCGACGTCGTCGAGGGCATCGCGACCGTCGACGAGTCGGCGATCACCGGCGAGTCCGCGCCGGTGGTACGCGAGTCCGGGGGCGATCGCTGCGCGGTCACCGGTGGCACCGTGGTGCTGTCCGACCGGATCGTCGTCCAGATCTCCACGGCACCCGGACATTCCTTCGTGGACCGGATGATTGCGCTCGTCGAAGGCGCGTCGAGGCAGAAGACGCCCAACGAGATCGCGCTCAACATCCTCCTCGCCTCGCTGACCGTGGTGTTCCTGCTGGCGGTGGTCGCGATCGGACCGATGGGCCTCTATGCGGGAACCGAGCAGGATCCGATCAAGTTGATCGCCCTGCTGGTCTGCCTGATCCCCACCACCATCGGCGCCCTGCTGTCGGCGATCGGCATCGCGGGCATGGACCGGCTCGTCCAGCGGAACGTCCTCGCCATGTCCGGTCGTGCCGTCGAGGCCGCAGGCGATATCGGAACACTGCTGATGGACAAGACCGGCACGATCACGTACGGCAACCGTCGAGCCACCGCTCTGCATCCGGCGCCGGGTGTCAGCGCGGCGGAACTCGCTGCCGCCGCGCGACTCTCGAGCCTCGCCGACGGAACCCCGGAGGGCCGCAGCATCGTCGACCTCTGCGTCGCGGAGTTCGGGCTGGCTGCCGACCCGTCGGAGGGCGAGAAGGCTGCGGAGTTCGTCCCGTTCACCGCACAGACCCGGATGAGCGGTCTGGACCTGGGCGAGCAAGGTGGTTCGAACAGGCTGATCCGCAAGGGAGCCAGTGATGCGGTACTCGGCTGGGTGCGAGCCCAGGGCGGCGCGGCTGCACCGGCGGTGACCGACACGGTGAACGAGATCGCGCAGTCCGGTGGAACCCCACTGGTCGTGGCGACAGCCGAGGGTGAATCCGTCCGGGTGCTCGGTGTCATCCAACTCGCCGACGTGGTCAAGCCCGGTATCGCCGAACGTTTCGCGGAGCTGCGTGCGATGGGTATCCGGACCGTGATGATCACGGGCGACAATCCGCTGACCGCGAAGGCGATCGCGGACGAGGCCGGCGTCGACGACTTCATGGCCGAGGCCACCCCGGAGGACAAACTCGCGCTGATTCGCAAGGAACAGGCGGGCGGCCGGCTGGTCGCCATGACCGGCGACGGTACGAACGACGCGCCCGCGCTCGCGCAGGCCGATGTGGGCGTGGCGATGAACACCGGGACCTCGGCGGCGAAGGAAGCCGGGAACATGGTGGACCTGGACTCCGATCCCACCAAGCTGATCGAGGTCGTCGAGATCGGCAAGCAGTTGCTGATCACCCGTGGCGCGCTGACGACGTTCTCTCTGGCGAACGACCTCGCGAAGTACTTCGCGATCCTGCCCGCGCTGTTCAGCGGCATCTACCCGCAGTTGGACGCACTGAACATCATGCGTCTGGCCACGCCGCAGTCGGCGATCGTGTCGGCGGTGGTGTTCAACGCCCTGGTGATCGTCGCTCTGATCCCGCTGGCGCTCAAGGGTGTTCGGTATCGCCCCTCCACAGCCTCCCAGCTGCTGGGTCGGAACCTGATGATCTACGGTCTCGGCGGCGTCGTGACCCCCTTCGTCGGGATCTGGCTGATCGATCTCGTCGTACGTCTCATTCCTGGAATTGGGTGACTTGGACATGCGTTTCACAATCGGAATGCTGCGGCAGGTGTGGGCGGGCTTCCTGGTGCTCCTGGCGCTGACCGCGGTGCTGGGTGTGCTCTATCCGGCTGCGGTCTGGGGTGTCGGCCGGCTCGGTTCCTACTCCACCGAGGGCTCGCCGGTCCGCGATACACAGGGATGCGTGGTCGGCAGCGCCTGGATCGGAGTCGACCCCCAGGTTCCCGAAGGCGAGCCCGATCCGTACTTCCACGCCCGGGTCACGGGTTCGGTGGCGGACGAGGACCCGTTCGCGCCGGGAGATCCCGCCACCGCACTGCCCACCAATCAGGGCCCGAGCAGCGAGATCCTCGCCAGTTTCGTGGAGGCGCGGCGCGCTGCGATCGCGGAGCGGGAAGGTGTGCGACCCGACCAGGTGCCCGTGGACGCGCTGACCGGGTCCGGTTCCGGCGTCGATCCGCACATCAGCCCCGCGTACGCGGACCTGCAGGTGCGACGGGTGGCCGAGGTGAACGGGCTGAGTGAGTCACGGGTCCGGGAGCTCGTCGCCGACCACACGGACGGCCGCCAGCTGGGATTCCTCGGCGAGGAGCGCGTCAACGTGCTGAAGCTGAACGTGGCACTCGGGCTGACGGCACCGGAGTGCAGCACCGTTGGTGGATGATGACGGTGTGAGTGGCGACGACACGACCGGTGTCCGCGGCGAGCCGCGCATGGGGAGAGGTGGCGAGCCGCGCATGGGGAGCGGTGGCGAGCCGCGCATGGGGAGCGGTGGCGAGCCGCGCATGGGAGGTCGCGGCGAGCTGCGCATCTATCTCGGTGCCGCGCCGGGCGTCGGCAAGACGTACGCGATGCTCGGCGAGGCGCACCGGCGCCGTGAGCGCGGCACGGATGTGGTCGCGGCCGTGGTGGAGACCCACGGCCGCGCCCGTACCGCCGAGCAGATCGGCGATCTCGAGGTGATCGGCCCGAAGGTGATCGAGTATCGCGGTACCCGGATGCCGGAGCTGGACGTCGACGCGGTTCTGCGTCGGCGTCCGGCCCTCGTCCTGGTCGACGAACTCGCCCACACCAACACGCCGGGCAGCCGCAACGCGAAGCGCTGGCAGGACGTCGCGGAGGTGCTGGACGCGGGCATCGACGTCCTGACCACGCTCAACGTCCAGCATCTCGAATCGTTGGGCGACGTGGTGCAGCGGATAACCGGGGTGGTGCAGCAGGAGACCGTGCCCGACGAGGTGGTGCGCGGCGCCACTCAGGTCGAACTGGTGGACATCACCCCGGAGGCACTGCGGCGCAGGCTCTCCCACGGCAACGTGTACGCGGCGGACAAGGTGGACGCGGCACTGAGCAACTACTTTCGGCGTGGAAATCTCACCGCGCTGCGGGAACTCGCTCTGCTCTGGGTCGCCGACCAGGTGGACGCCGCGTTGGCGAAGTACCGCGCGGAGAACGCCATCACCGACACGTGGGAGGCCCGCGAGCGGGTCGTCGTCGCTGTCACCGGTGGGCCGGAGTCCGCGACGTTGATCCGCCGAGCGAGCCGGATCGCATCGAAGGCGAGCGCGGAACTGATGGTGGTGCACGTCGTTCGGGGCGACGGGCTGGCCGGGGTGTCGGCGTCGGAGATGGGCAAGGTGCGCACCCTCGCGGCAGCCATCGGCGCCACCCTGCACAGCGTTGTGGGCGACGACGTCCCCGCCACCCTGCTCGACTTCGCTCGTTCCGCGAACGCCACGCAGTTGGTCCTCGGCACCTCACGGCGTTCGCGGTGGGCGCGGATCCTCGACGAGGGCATCGGTGCCACCGTGGTGCAGCGCTCCGGCGGCATCGACGTGCACATGGTCACCCACGAGGCGACCGCCGTGTCCCGGCGATGGCTGCCGTCCGGCTCGCGACCCCGCCGTGCGCTGTCGTGGGTGGCCGCGCTGGTCGTGCCCACCCTCGCCGCACTGCTGATGGGCGCCGTGAACACGCGGTACGACGTCGGCGGGGAGAACGCACTGTTCTTCATCGTCGTGCTGCTGGTCGCGTTGCTCGGCGGTGTCGCGCCCGCGGCGCTGTCGGCGCTGATCTCCGGACTGCTGCTCAACTACTACTTCACGCCACCGCTGCGCAGTTTCACGATCGCCCAACCCGACAACTTCATCACCACGGTGGTTCTGCTGGTGATCGCGGTCGCGGTCGCGGTGCTCGTGGACGAAGCGGCGAAACGAACGCGGGAGGCGCGGCGCGCGTCCCAGGAGGCGGAACTGCTCGCACTGTTCGCGGGGTCGGTGCTGCGAGGCGCGGATCTGCCCGCCCTGCTGAACAAGGTTCGGGAGACCTACGGTCAGCGGGCGGTCAGCGTCCTGCACAGGGACGGGGGAGTCGTCGACGCGGTCGGGGACGATCCGCCCCGTGACCGCGACGATGCCGACACGGTGTGCGACGCGGGTGACGGCGAATACACTCTCGCGCTGCGCGGACCCGACGTCGCGGCACGGGATCGTCGGGTGCTGACAGCCGTCGCCAACCAGGCCGTCGGCCTCATCCGGCAGGAACAACTCGCCGCCGAGGCGGGCGAGGCGCGGGCCCTCGCCGAAGCGGACCGGCTACGCCGCGCACTGCTGTCCGCGGTCAGTCACGACCTGCGCACACCGCTGGCCGCGGTCAAGGCGGCGGTGTCGAGTCTGCGCAGCGACGACATCGAGTTCTCACCGGAGGACACCGCGGAACTGCTTGCCACCGTGGACGAGTCGACAGACCAGCTGACCGGGCTGGTCGGGAACCTCCTCGACTCCTCGCGTCTGGCGGCGGGGGTGGTCCGACCCGAACTGCGGCCGGTGTACCTGGACGAGGTGGTGCATCGCGCGCTCCTCGGCGTCGGGATCGGCACCGCCACGGGATCGGCGCGGACGGTGCGGGAACGGGTGCACGTCGACGTCGGCGAGTGCGTCGTCCGTGCGGACAGCGGCCTGCTCGAGCGGGTCGTCGCGAACCTCGTCGACAACGCTCTGCGGTACGCACCCGACGACGTGGTACGGGTCGCGGCCGGTGCCGCGGGTGACCGGGTCCTGCTCACCGTCGCCGACACCGGACCCGGCATCGCCCGCGGCGCCCAGGAGCAGATCTTCGACTCCTTCCAGCGGCTCGGCGACCGTGACACCACCACCGGTGTCGGACTTGGTCTGTCGGTGGCGCGCGGCTTCGTGGAGGCGATGGGCGGGACCGTCACCGCTACGGACACGCCCGGCGGTGGCCTGACAATGGTGGTGGACCTCGCGGGCGCAGGCCCCGGGGGCGAGGACGAGAGCGACGAGGTGGGTGCGTGACACGGGTGCTGGTGGTCGACGACGAACCGCAGATCCTGCGCGCGCTGCGGATCAATCTCAGCGTGCGCGGCTACGAGGTCGTCACCGCCGCGGACGGGGCGTCCGCGCTGCGGGCGGCGGCCGAACGGCCACCCGAGGTGATCGTCCTCGACCTCGGACTGCCCGACATGGACGGCATCGAAGTCCTTGCCGGACTCCGGGGTTGGTGCGCGGCGCCGGTCATCGTGCTCTCTGCCAGGACCGACTCCGCAGACAAGGTCGCCGCGCTCGACGCCGGCGCGGACGACTACGTCACCAAGCCGTTCGGCATGGACGAGTTCCTGGCCCGGCTCCGGGCCGCGGTGCGCCGCGGCGAGTCCGACGCCGTCACGGCGGACCCGGTGGTCGTCACCGACTCGTTCACCGTCGACCTCTCCGCGAAGACGGTGACGAGGGGCGAGGCCGAGGTGCACCTGACGCCGACCGAGTGGGGGATGCTCGAGATGCTCGTTCGCAACAAGGGCAAGCTCGTCGGGCAGAAGGAAATGCTGCGCGAGGTGTGGGGGCCCGCGTACTCCACCGAAACGCACTACCTGCGGGTGTATCTCGCGCAGTTGCGCCGCAAGCTCGAGGACGATCCGTCGCATCCGCGTCACCTGATCACCGAGGCGGGGATGGGGTACCGGTTCCAGGTGTGAGGACGGGTCGGGGAGGCCGCGGCGGGAGTGGGTGGCAGGATGGACCGCATGGCTGATCAGACTCCCGACACCACCCCGGCCGCGACCGAGCTGTGGGTCGAGCGCACCGGCACCCGTCGCTACACCGGCCGCAGTTCGCGCGGCGCCGAGGTGCTGATCGGATCGGAGTCGGTCGAGGGTGTGTTCACGCCCGGTGAGCTGCTGAAGATCGCGCTCGCGGCGTGCAGTGGCATGAGTTCCGACGTGCCGCTCTCGCGGCGCCTCGGCGACAACTACGACGCCACGATCCGCGTCTCGGGAGCCGCCGATCGTGAGAACGAGGTCTACCCCCTCCTCGAGGAAGTGCTCGAGGTGGATCTGAGCGAACTGGATGCCGATGCTCAGCAGCGACTGATCACCGTCGTCGAGAAGTCCATCGACAAGGTGTGCACGGTCGGACGCACCCTCAAAAACGGCACTGTCATTCGACTTTCGATCGAGACCGATTCGTGATCTGATAGGCGCCATGACTCTGTCCCGCGTTGCGATCGCCGGCGCGGTGGTGCTCGGCGTGATCGCCGGTGCGCCACTTGCGGCTGCACAGCCTGTTTCGGTCACGCCCCTGAACAGCCCGCCGAAGACACCGGTTCAGCCGACGCCGCTGCCGACCCTTGATCCGCAGCCCACGGCTACCCCCTCCGCCGACCTGCCCGGACTCGTGCAGGCCACACCCGTCGCCGAGCCCGTGCCGGCGAGCGGCCCGACGTCGACGGCTGCCGCGACGACCACACCGGCGTCGACCACGACTGCCGCACCGGCGCCGGCCTCGACTTCGACTGCCGCACCGGCATCGACTTCCACTGCCGCACCGGCTTCGACCACGCCTGCCGCACCCGCTGCGGCTCCGCAGGCCTGCGCGCCCTGGACCGTCAGTACCGTCGCGAGCGGTTTCGGCGTCCTGGAGAACCTCGCGTTCGACGGCGACGGCACGCTGTTGCTCTCGGAGACCGTCCCCTTCGGCGACGGCGCGATCCGGACGCTGACCCCGGCGGGCGAGAAGGGCACGCTCGTGTCCGACGTCGCGTCGCCCGGCGGCATCGTCGTCGACGGCGACCGGGTGCTGTTCACCACCGGCAACAACGTGATGGCCGGCCTGTGGGGGAGCACCAACGGCACCGTCGAGTCGGTCGACCGTGACGGTGAGAACCGGACGACGATCACCGAGGGTCTCACCATGCCCAACGGTCTCGCGAAGCTCGACAACGGCGACCTCCTGGTCACGCACGCGTTCGGCGACGAGCCCGGACTGACCCGCATCCCGGCGCTGCATCCGGCGGCACCGACGAAGGTGCGCACCGACATCGGTTCCGCCAACGGACTTTTCAGCACGGCCACCCAGGTCTATGTCGGCAACACCGTGGAGCGGTCCACCGAGGTGCACGTCCTCGACGCCGCCGACCTGACCGCTGAGGGCACCACCCTCACCCTGCCCGGAAGCGGCGCCACGAACGCGGGCGACGACTTGGTCGTCGACTCCGACGGGCGTGTGTACATGGCACTGAACGGAGCAGGCAAGGTCGTCCGCGTCGACCCCGCCACCGGCGACAGCTGCGAGCTCGCAACCGATCTTCCGCTGACGTCGTCGGTTCGATTCGGTTCCGGCACCGGCTGGGACGCGACGTCGCTGTACACGACGAGCTTCGACGGCACCGTGCACCGGCTGACGCCGCCGACGAACTGAGGTTCCGCGTGACCGACCGGGTCCGTCTCACCGCCTGGGTGCACGGCAGCGTGCAGGGGGTGGGTTTTCGCTGGTGGACTCGTTCGCGCGCACTGGAACTCGGTCTGGTCGGTCATGCCACCAACCGGCCCGACGGACGCGTGCTCGTGATCGCCGAAGGCCCGCGCCCCGAGTGTGATCGGCTGCTCGAGCTCCTGAGGTCCGGTACGACGCCGGGCGTCGTCGACCTCGTGGTCGAGAGCTGGTCGGGCGCGGTGGGCGGGCTGGTCGGGTTCGACGAGCGCTGACACCCTCTTCCTCGAACCGTCACTCCGGGCGAGTGGGGGTGGATGGTGCCGCGCGGCGCGCGGTGACCTAGGGTCTGGTCCGATGTCGACACAGGAGGGGGTGGGTTCGATGGGGCCCGAGGAACAGCACCCAGGTGCCGCAGGTGGGAACGACGCGGGCGACGACGACTCCGGTTCGGGTGCACCGCAGCCCGGTCGGATCCGCCGCCAGGAGCCCGGCGTGACCACACCGCGCCCGCCCACCGTCGGCGAGGCCCGCGCCCGTGACAAGGCCCGCAAGGCCCGCGCGGAGCAGGCCCTCCTCGAGGCCGAACAGGCAGCCAAGGAAGAGGCGAAGCGCAAGACGCGCCGCAGGGCGATGATCGGCACTGTCGCCGTCGTCGGCGTGGTCGGGCTCGTCGCACTCGGCTACACCGTGCTGTCCTCGGACGAGGTGCGCGCGACCTGCATCGACCCGGAAACCGAGGTCGTGGTCGACGACTCGTACTGCTCCAGTGGATCTCCCAGCGGCGGCGGCATGTTCATCTACGCCGGCTCGTCGTACCGCTACTACTACGGCGGCAACGCCGGAGGGGTCGGCACCAAGGTCTCGGGCGGCACCATCGTCACCCCCAAGGGCGCCACCATCACCACGAAGTCGGGCACCACGATTCAGCGCGGCGGCTTCGGCAGCAAGTTCTCCGGAAGCACGGGTTCCTGACATGCGGCGAATTCGACAGCAGCCCCGTCCGGGCTGGCAGCAGACGGTGGCGAGCCAGGGCATGGTCTTCGGGTCGCCGGCCCGCATGGCGGACGGCAGCGACCGGCCCTACTGGGACGAGTCCGTTCACTACGAGTTCGACATGGACGAGATCCTCGCGCTCGAAGCCGATGTCGAGTTGCTGCACTCGATGTGCCTGAACGCGGTGGAGCACGTCGTCCTCACCGAGCGCTACCGCGACTTCGGGTTGCCGGAGTGGACGTGGGAGCCGATCGCGCGGTCGTGGCAGCGGGGCGATCCGCACGTCTACGGCCGTTTCGACCTGCGATACGACGCGCGCAGGCCCGCGAAGCTGCTCGAGTACAACGCCGACACACCCACCACCCTGCTCGAGGCGTCGATCCTGCAGTGGCACTGGTTGACCGACACCCATCCCGGTGACGACCAGTGGAACTCGCTGCACGAGAAGCTCGTCGAACGCTGGGCGCACATCCGCTCGCAGCTGCCCGGCAGCGAGCTGCACCTGTCGTGGTCGAGCGCCGACCTCAGCGGCGAAGACAACGTCACCGTCGCCTACATGCAGGAATGCGCCGCCGAGGCGGGATTCGACACCGTTGCCCTGGCGATCGAGGAGATCGGATTCGACGCCGATCTGAACCGGTTCGTGGATCTCGAGGAAGCTCCCATCTCGTCGCTGTTCAAGCTGTACCCGTGGGAGTGGATCCTCGACGACGACTTCGGTAGGCGCGCACTGGAACTGCTCCCCGAGACGCTCTGGATCGAACCCCTGTGGAAGGCGATCCTGAGCAACAAGGCGATTCTCGCGGTGCTGTGGGAGATGTATCCCGGCCACCCGAACCTGCTCCCCGCATACATCGACGACCCGCACGAGCTGACCGAGTACGTGCGCAAACCGAAGCTCGGACGCGAGGGGGCGAACGTCTCGATCGTCGGCGCAGGCATGGACACCGCGACCGGTGGCATCTACGGCGAGGAGGGGTTCGTGTACCAACTCCTCGACCCGCTCCCCGAATTCGACGGCATGCGACCCGCGCTCGGAGCGTGGATCGTCGGTGACGAGGCCGCGGGCCTCGGCATTCGGGAAACCGCAGGGCTCGTCACCGACAACGGTGCCGCCTTCGTCCCGCATCGCATTCCCCAGTCCTGACCGCAGTCCCCATCGTTTCGAACGAACGGAGCAACACCCATGACGACTGAGGTCGTAGCCCTCGCCAGCGACTACTGGTCCACCCTCGGTCGGGGAGTGTCCGCGATCGTTCTGTACGCGATCCTCGGCCTCGCTCTGATGGTCCTCGGATTCTTCGCGATCGACTGGACCACGCCCGGAAAGCTGCGGGCCCTCGTGCGTGACGGGAAGCCGAATGCCGCGGTCGTCACGGCGTCCGGCATGGTCAGCATGGCGCTGATCGTCGTGCTGGCGATCTACGCGTCTTCCGGTCGGCTCGTCGAGGGACTGATCTACAGCGCCGTCTACGGACTGATCGGCATCGCCGCACAGGTGATCTCGGTGCGCCTGATCGAGCTGGTCACCGCCATCGACATCGGCGACGTCCTGACGCGGGACAAGTTCACTCCCGATGTTCTCGTCGTCGCTGCCGCGCACCTCGCACTCGGACTGGTCGTCGCGGTCGCGATCCTGTAATCCGGGATCGCTACCGCGACCCCACGACCTCCTGGGTCGTGTCGGCGTCGGGGAGTCCGCGCGGGACGGTGTCGCCGTCGAAGAAGGCGGGCTCCCGGCGCTGCCACCACCACATCAGCGGCAGGCCGGCGAGCATCGATCCGACGCCGAGCAGGAACACGCCGCCCACCTGCCAGTGCGGTGCGAACGGCAGCGTCCAGTACGTCTCGCCGTAGTCCGCGGCGAACGACGTCACCGCGGTCCACCCGGCCGCGAACAGCAGCATCGCGCCGCCGACCGCGGGCAGGATCACGCGCAGCCACAACGCCCGCGCACCCTGACGCACCGAGTCACGGAACAGCCAGGCGCACGCGACACCGGTCATGCCGTAGTAGAACCCGACGGCGATTCCGATCGCGGCGACCGAGTCGTAGATCAGGTCGCCCGCGGCGATGAAGTTGAACGCGATGTACAGCGCCGCCGACACCCCGCCCATCGCGAGCGTCGACACCGTCGGGGTGAGGTATCGGGGGTGCACCGTCGCGAACGATGCGGGCAGCGCCTTGAACACGCCCATCGACAGGGTCGTCCGGGCGGTCGGCAGGATGGTGGTCTGCGTCGACGCGACCGCCGACGTGAGGATCATCAGCAGCAGGACGTGCACGAGCAGCACGCCGATCGGGCCCTCCCCGAACACGGCGGTGCCGAGCGCGGCGAAGAAGTCGTCGAAGTGTTCGGGATTCGCCAGACCGGAGCCCTCTTCGCTGACACCGGCGAACGACTGCGCCGCCACGGTCACCAGGACGTACAGCGACACCAGGACGACAGTGGAGATCACGGCGGACTTGCCCGGGGTACGGCGCGAATCCACGGTTTCCTCGTTGACGGAGACCACGGAGTCCCAGCCCCAGTAGATGAAGACCATCAGCAGGATCGCGTTGACGAAGGTCGAGAACGAACCGATCTCGAACGGGTTGAACCAACTCCACTCCGGCGTCAGCGCCGCTTCACCCGCCCGGCCCAACCACACCCGCACCAACGCGACCACCGCGAACGCCACCAGCGCCACGAATTCGACGGTGAGCAGCACCGACTGGATCCGCGCGGACAGTTCGATACCGCGGAAGCAGAGCCACGTCATCATCACCATGAACGCGACGCCGAGTGTCAGGACCGCGATGTGCGTCGGATCGTGGCCGATTCCGTCGGCACCGAACAGCAGGAACGTGTACTGGCCCGCGACCTGCGCCATGCTTGCCATCACCAGGACGTCCGCGACCACGATCGCCCAGCCGCTCATCCAGCCCCACGCAGGTCCGAACGCCCGGGCCGCCCAGACGAAGGTCGTTCCGCAGTCCGGGTCGACCCGATTGAGTTGCTGATAGCCGAAGGCGGCGAACAGGATCGGGATGAATGCCAGCAGTGCGATCACCGGTGCCTGCAGGCCGACCGCTGCCACCACCAGGCCGAGGGTCGCGGCGATGCTGTACGCCGGGCCCGCCGACGCGACACCGATCACGACACTCGAGGTCAGGGTCAGCGCTCCCGACCTCAGACCCTTCTCGGGGACGCCGGTCGCCGTACGTTCTGCGGTCGTCGCCGCCTCATCGATCACCGGCGGGATGATAGTCGGTCGCGACTGGCGGTCTCGTCACGGTTGGAGGAGGCTGAGACCGTCCACCGGCTGCCGTCACGGCCCGGAGCAGCCACGTCGCAATCCTTCGAGTCGCGATCGAGGAGCAGGCTATGACCATCGTCACCACGAACCAACCGCTCGGCACCCCCACCTGGATCGACCTGGGCATCCCCGACCTGGAGCTGGCGATGTCGTTCTACGGATCGGTGTTCGGTTGGGAGTTCGACGTCGGACCCGAAGAGTTCGGCCGTTACACGATGTGCCTGCTCCGTGGAAAGAAGGTGGCGGCGCTGATGCCCGTCGACGCGGAGACGTCGACCGCCTACTGGTGGAACGTCTACCTCGCCACCGACGACGTCGACGACACCACCGCCAAGTGCCGCGCCCTCGGCGCCGAACCGCTTGCCGAGCCGATGCAGATCGCCGACCAGGGGTCGATGTCGATCCTGCGCGATCCCTCCGGTGCCCAGTTCGGGCTGTGGCAGGGCGCCGCCCACGTCGGCTGCGAACTCGTCAACGAATCCGGCGCCCTGCTGCGCAACGACCTCGTCACAACCGATCCCGTTGCCGCCCGCAGCTTCTACTCGACCGTCTTCGGGTTCACTCTCGACGGCAACGACGAGTTGCCCGGTGTCGACTTCACCTTCCTGCGCAGGCCGGACGGCCACGAGGTGGGGGGCATCATCGGTGACCCGCAGGCCGTCGCGTCCTCGTGGGGAACCCTGTTCCAGGTCGAGGACGCCGACCGCGCCGTCGCCGCGGCTCGCGGAGCCGGTGGCACCGCGGAGGATGCCACGAACATGAAGTACGGGCGGACCGCGGAGATCACCGACCCGTTCGGCGCGACGTTCACGGTCGGCGCGCCGCTGCCGGGGGTGCAGGAGGCGTAGCGCGCGACCGCAATCGCGGGATCCGTCGGTGCGGTGCCGTAATCTAAGCCGCTGTGCACCTCAAGAGTCTGACGCTGAAGGGATTCAAGTCCTTTGCCTCCGCGACGACTCTGCGCTTCGAACCCGGCATCACCTGCGTCGTCGGGCCCAACGGGTCCGGGAAGTCGAACATCCTCGACGCCCTGACCTGGGTGATGGGTGAGCAGGGTGCGAAGGCGCTGCGCGGCGGCAAGATGGAGGACGTCATCTTCGCCGGCACCACGGGCCGTGCCGCGCTGGGCCGCGCCGAGGTCACCCTGACGATCGACAACACCGACGGCGCCCTGCCGATCGAGTACTCCGAGGTGTCGATCACGCGGCGCATGTTCCGCGACGGCGCGGGCGAGTACGAGATCAACGGGACGTCGTGCCGGCTGATGGACGTGCAGGAGCTGCTGTCCGATTCCGGCATCGGCCGCGAGATGCACGTCATCGTGGGGCAGGGCAGGCTGTCCGCCATTCTCGAGTCCCGGCCGGAGGACCGCCGGGCGTTCATCGAGGAGGCCGCGGGCGTCCTCAAGCACCGCAAACGCAAGGAAAAAGCGGTCCGCAAGCTCGACTCGATGCAGGCGAACCTGGCGCGGCTGACGGACCTGACGACGGAACTGCGCCGCCAGCTCAAGCCGTTGGGCCGGCAGGCCGAGGTGGCGCGGCGCGCCGCGACCGTGCAGGCCGACCTGCGTGACGCCAGGCTGCGGCTCGCCGCGGACGATCTGGTGACGAAGCGGACCGAGCTCGCGACCCAGACCGAGAACGAAGCCGTCATCCGGGCCCAACAGGAACACGTGCAGGCCGAACTCGAGGCCGCCTCCGCGGAACTGGGCGCCCACGAGCAGGCCCTCGCCCGGCTGACACCGGGAGCGGAAGCGGCGGGGCAGACGTGGTTCCGGCTCTCCGCGCTGGCCGAGCGGGTCGGCGCGACGGTGCGGATCGCCACCGAACGCGCGCGGCACCTCGACAGCGATCCGGTCGGTCAGCGGGGACAGGACCCCGACCAGCTGGAGGCCCAGGCCGATCGCGTCGCCGCCGAGGAACTGGAACTGCAGGAGGCCGTGGAGATCGCGCGCGCGACCCTCGACGCGGCCAAGGAAACGCTCGCCGACTACGAGGAGGCCGCGTCCGCCGCAGAGCGGGCCCACATGGCCGCGGTCCGGGCGGTCGCCGACCGCCGCGAGGGGCTCGCGCGCCTGTCCGGACAGGTCGACACGCTGCGCACCCGTGCCGACTCCGTCGATGCCGAGGTGGCCCGGCTGACCCTCGCGATCGACGACGCCCGCGCGCGGGGCGATGCCGCGCAGGCCGAGTTCGAGTCGGTGCAGGAGCGGATCGACGAACTCGACGCGGGCGAACTCGGTCTCGACTCCCACCACGAACGGTCGGTCGTCGCACTCGATGCCGCCAACGCCCGGGTCACCGAGTTGCAGGACGCGGAGCGGGCCGCGGGCAAGGAGGTCGCGTCCCTCGGGGCGCGCATCGACGCACTCGCCATCGGTCTGCAGCAGAAGGACGGGGCGGCCTGGCTGCTCGAGCATCGTTCCGGGGACGGACTCGTCGGGTCGCTCGCCGCCCGGCTGAGCGTCACCGCGGGATACGAGGCGGCGATCGCCGCAGCGCTCGGCCCGGCCGCCGAGGCTGTCGCGGCCGAGTCCCTCGCCGCCGCCCGGGCCGCGGTGTCCGCGTTGGGGCAGGCCGATGCCGGCCGGGCCGCGGTCGTCGTGTCGGGTGCACCGGTCGCGGGACCGTCGAGCGGGCACACCCTGCCGCCGGGTGCACGCCCCGCGCTCGACGTCATCACCTTCCCCGACTCCATGCGGGGCGCACTCGTCGCGCTGCTCGGCGCGATCGCCGTCGTCGACGACCTCGATGTCGCGGCGGAAGTCGTGGCGGCGCAACCTCAGTGGCGTGCCGTGACACGAACCGGCGACCTCGCAGGAAACGGCTGGGTGATCGGCGGGGCCGACCGCAAACCGTCGACACTCGAGGTGCAGTCCGCGATCGAGCAGTCCACGGTCGCGCTCGCCGACGCGGAACGACGATCCGAGGACCTCACGGCAGCGCTGTCCGGTGCGCTCGCCGAACGCGAGGACCGCGCGGAGACGGCCGAGCATGCCCTCGCCGCCCTGCACGAATCGGACGCGGCGATGTCCGCGATCTACGAACAGCTCGGTCGCCTCGGGCAGGTCGCGCGGGCGGCGCACGCCGAATCCGACCGGCTCGCTGCGCAACGCACCGCCGCGGAAACCGGTCGTGAGGATTCGATCACCGCGCTGCGCGAACTCGAGGAGCGCCTTTCCCTCGCACAGAACGAGCAATCCGGTGGCGCGACCGACTCCGGAACCGACAGCGCCGAACGCGAAGCCGCCACGGCGGCCCTCGCCGAAGCGCGCGCCGTCGAGGTGGAGTCGCGGCTTACCCTGCGCACCGCGGAGGAACGCGCCGACTCGGTGCGCGGCAAGGCCGACTCGCTGCGCCGCGCCGCCCACGCCGAGCGGGAGGCCCGCGCCCGCGCCGAACGCGCACTCGCCGCCCGCAAGAACGCCGCCGCGGTCGCCGCCGCCGTCGCGGAATCGGGAACGAAGGTCGCCGCGCACCTCGACACCGTCGTCGCCGCGGCACTCGCGCACCGCGACGAGCTCACCCGCCAGCGCACCGAACGCACCCAGCAGGTCGAGGCGGTCAAGGAACGGGTCCGTCAGTACACCGGGCAGCTCGCGTCGCTGACCGACGCCGTGCACCGCGACGAGGTCGCCCGCGCCCAGGCCGCGACCCGCATCGAGCAGCTCGAGGCCGTGATCTCGGAGCAGCACGGCATGGCCCTCGACGACTTGATCGCCGAATACGGGCCGGATGTCCCGCTGCCGCCGTCCGAACTCGAGCTCGCCGAGTACGAGCAGGCCCGCGAGCGCGGCGACACCGTCGTCGCGCCGACGGCCATGCCCTACGACCGCGCCACGCAAGAGCGGCGAGCCAAGCGCGCAGAGAAGGATCTCGCGACGCTCGGCAAGGTCAACCCCCTCGCCCTCGAGGAGTTCGCGGCGCTCGAAGAGCGGTACAACTTCCTCTCCACCCAGCTCGAGGACGTCAAGAACGCCCGCAAGGACCTCCTCGGCGTCGTCGCCGACGTCGACGCCCGCATCCTGCAGGTGTTCACCGAGGCGTGGCTGGACGTCGAGCGCGAGTTCGTCGGGGTGTTCTCGAAGCTGTTCCCCGGCGGCGAGGGACGACTCGTGCTCACCGACCCGTCCGACATGCTCACCACCGGCATCGAGGTGGAGGCCCGGCCGCCGGGCAAGAAGGTCAAGCGGCTCTCGTTGCTGTCGGGCGGCGAGAAGTCACTGACCGCCGTCGCGATGCTGGTCGCGATCTTCCGGGCCAGGCCGTCCCCGTTCTACGTCATGGACGAGGTCGAGGCGGCGCTCGACGACACCAACCTGCGCCGGCTCATCGGACTGTTCGAGCAGCTGCGCGAGAAGTCCCAGCTGATCGTCATCACGCACCAGAAGCCGACGATGGAGATCGCCGACGCGCTGTACGGCGTGAGCATGCGCGGTGACGGCATCACGCAGGTGATCTCGCAGCGGCTGCGCGGCCACACTCTCGCGCCCGAGCCCGCCCCTGCTCAGCCCTGACCCGGGGCGAACCCTCCCCGAGCTCGACCAAATGTGGCGTTCAGTCATGTGAATGACTGAACGCCACATTCGGTCGAAAGGGGGTGACCGGGTTATCCGAGCTTGCGCAGGTCGGGGTAGTTGGTCAGCTCCCAGCCTCCGTCGACGACCAGGCTCGCGCCGGTGATGTAGCTGGCGTCGTCGCTCGCGAGGTAGAGGCACGGCCCGGCGATCTCTTCGGGTGTTGCCGGCCGCGCCGCCGGGATGCGCTCGAGGAACATCTCCTTCGCCGGTTCGTAGGCCATGACCGGGGCGACGAGCGGGGTGTCGACGAGGCCCGGCAGGACCGCGTTGACGCGTATGCCGTCGGGCGCCAACTCGACCGCGGCGGTCTTGCTGAACATCACCACGCCTGCCTTGCCCGTGGAGTAGGGGCTGCCCGCGGGCATCGGGACGACGGCGTTGAGGGACGACACGTTCACGATGGCGCCGCCGCGGCCGGACGCGCGGATGTGCCGGGCCTCGTGCTTGGTGCACAGGAACACGCCCTTCTGCACCAGGTCGATCGTGAAGTCCCAGTCGGCCTCGTCGAGGTCGACGATGGCCCCGACCCGTGACGCACCCGCGACGTTGAACGCCAGGTCGATTCGACCGAACCGGTCCGCCGCAGCGGCGACGGCCGCCTCGACTTCCGCCTCCACGGTCACATCGGCCGGGGTGGGCAGGAAGACGTCGCCGTACTCGCCCGCCATGCGGTCGAGGGCGTCCTTCGCGACGTCGAGTCCCGCGACGGTCGCGCCCTCGGCGAGCAGTCGAGCGGTGATCGCCTCACCGATGCCCGACGCGGCGCCGGTGACCACTGCGGTCTTGCCCGCAAAACGATCGCTCATGTGTGAATCTCCGTTCCCGGTTCGGTTGTCGTTGTGGTGCAGGGGTGTTAGCTACGTGGTGCTGGAGCGGAGGAACTCTCCGGTCCGACGCCGGCCGAGCACGGGCGCGGCCTCGCCGTCACCGAACACGTACTCGCCACCCACGAACACCGCCGTCACCGTCGCGTCGTTGCGGTTGACCATGCGGGACAGGTTGTCGAATTCGGCGATCGGGTTCTCCGAGTACGTCTCGAGCGATTCGTCGAGTCGGTCGGGGTCGATCACGACCAGGTCGGCGCGGTCACCCTCGCGCAGGTGCCCGGCGTCGAGGCCGTACCAGTCGGCGAGTTCCCCGGTGAGGCGGTGCACCGCGTGTTCCATGGTGACGAACGGTTGACCGGCGCGTTGCGCGTCGCGAACACGGCGCAGGAACCGCAGTCCGTAGTTGTAGAACGCCATGTTCCGCAGGTGGGCGCCCGCATCGGAGAAGCCGAGTTGCACACCGGGATCCGCGGCGAGCGTGTTCAACACCTCGGGCCGGTGGTTCGAGATAGTGGTACGCCAGCGCACCTTGGAGCCGTACTCGACGACGAGGTCGAGGAACGCGTCGACGGGATGGACGCCGCCGCGCTCGACCCCGACCTGACCGAACGTCTTGCCGATCACCGACTCGTCGGGGCACTCGACGATCTCGGCGTCGAAGAAGTCACGATGCCACACGCGCGGACCGTACTTCTTGTCGTAGTCCTTGCGGAACCGCCTGCGGTACCCCTCGTCGGCGAGCAGTGCGCGCTGCTCGTCGATCTGATTGGACAGGTGCAGCGCCGCCGCGCCGGACCCGAACTCCTCGAACACGGGCAGGTCGATGCCGTCCGAGTACACCTCGAACGGCACCGGCAGGTGCTGCCATCGGAAGTCGCCGCCGAGCCGGTTGATCACCTTCGCCATCACCGGGAAGATGTGCACCACCGCGGGAATGGCCTTGACGTCGGCCGCGGAGAGCAGGCTGACCTTCAGTCGAGGCCGCCCGATCCCCAGGCTGCTCAGCGCCATCGAGAACATGCTCTGCGGACGCGCCACGTCCGGTCCGCCCTGCAGTGCCCGGCCGCGGCGACGCAGGATCGCGTTGAGCCTGCGGCGTTCCTTACGGCCCGCGTAGGTCGACGGGAGCGTGCGAGAGCGGCAGACCTCGCCGTCGAGTTTGTCGAACAGCAACTGCTGCGACGACATTCCGACGAAGCCGGCGTCGAGTGCCTCGGTGAGCTGGGCCTCCATCGTCGCGAGTTCGGACTCGGTCGGACGGACCTCCTTGCGGGTGGCCCGGTCCAGACCCATGAGCGCCGACCGGATGTCGGAGTGCCCGATGAACGCCGCGACGTTCGGGCCGAGTGGCCGGTCTTCGAGCGCCGTGACGTATTCGCGAGCCGACGTCCAGGTCTTGGCGCTCTCGAGCGCGTCGACGACGTGCCTGCGGGGGATGGCCTCGACCCGGCCGAACAGGTCGCCCGCGTCGGACGGACCGACGTGCACGGTGGAGAGCGAACACGATCCGACGAACACCGTCGTCACACCATGTCGCACCGACTCGGTCAGCTCCGGGCGGAGCAGAACCTCGACGTCGTAGTGGGTGTGGATGTCGAGGAAGCCCGGCATCACCCACTTTCCGGCCGCGTCCACCACCCGGGGGCAGTCGGTCGCGTCGAGGGGCGCAGCCGAGACCGACACCACCCGGCCGCCTCGGATGCCGAGGTTACGAACCTCGGGTCGAGCTCCGGTTCCGTCGAACCAGAGTCCGTTCTCGACGATCGCGTCGTACGTCATTGGAAGATCACTTCCCTTTCAGCGCAGTGTGTTCGGGCTCGTGGCGGTCAGACGACGATCAGGGTACGGATCGCCTTGCCGGTGGCGTTGCGGGGTAGCGGTTCGTCGGTGAGCCGCCAGCGGGTCGGGACCTTGAAGTAGGCGAGGCGGTCCGCGGTGAACGCCTGCAGATCGGCCTCGGTCACGGAGTGCCCCGGCCGGGTCACGACCAGTGCGGTGACCTCCTGTCCGAGGTCGGGGTGCTCGGCGCCGACGACGGCGCACTCGGCCACCGCCGGATGTTCGTCGAGACACTGTTCGATCTCGACCGGGTAGACGTTCTCCCCGCCACGCAGGATCAGGTCGGAGCGGCGGCCGGTCAGGCGGACCATGCCGTTCTCGATCACACCGAAGTCGCCGGTCCGCAGCCACCGGTCGGCGGTGATGGCGGCGGCGGTGGCGGCCTCGTCGTTCCAGTAGCCGAGCATCACGTACGGGCTGCGGACACAGATCTCGCCCTCGACCCCGTCGGCAACCGGATGTCCGAGCGGGTCACGGACTTCCGCCGTGACGCCGATGATCGGCTTGCCCAGGGTTCCTGGATTCGCCTGCAGGTCCAGCGGACTCGCCACCGACACCGCGGTGCTGCACTCGGTGAGGCCGTAGCTGTCCACCAGTGCGGCGGCGAACGGGAGCGTGTCCCGGAGGCGCTGCTGGAAGGCGGGCGAGGACGGCGCGGACGCGAGGGCGAAGGACGTCATCGACGACAGGTCGTAGCGCGAGAGGTCCTCGTGTTCGAGCAATCGGTTCGCCAACGTGGGCACCGCGCCCCAGTTGGTCACGCGCTCACGCTCGATCAGGCGCAGCGCCCGGTCGGCATCGAACGAGCCCTGGTAGATCACCACCGCACCGCCGGTGGCCAGCCGTGGAACCACGAGGTTGTGCAGGCTGGCGATGTGGAACAGCGGCGAGGTCAGCAGGTACCGCAGGTTGCTCGGCGCGGTCGAGTTCGGGTCGCCACCGGTGAACGCGGCGAGCAGTGCGTCGCTGTACCGGTGGTAGTCGATGACCGCGAGCAGGTTGCGGTGCGAGTGCACGGCGCCCTTCGGTCGGCCGCTGGTGCCGCTCGTGTACAGGATCACCGCGGGATCGTCCTCGGCCACAGACACCTTCGGGCGCTCGGCGCCGGCGAACTCCGCGATGAGACGGGGGACGTCGTTCTCCATCGTCAGCACCGGGACGTCGACGTCGAGTCCGTCCAGCAACGCGGCGCGCTTGGCGTCGACGATCAGGACCGAGGGCTGCGTGTGCGTGAGTCCGTACTCGATCTCACGCGGCACCCACCAGGCGTTGAAGCCGACCGCGATCGCGCCGATGGCCTGTGCGGCCCAGAACGAGACCACCCACTCGGGGGCGTTGGCGGCCAGGACGGCGACCCGGTCGCCCGGCTCCACCCCGTACCGGTCACGCAGTGCATTCGCCAGGGCGTACGCGGCCGCGCCGTGTTCGGCATAGCTCAGCCGACGGTCCTCGGTGACCAGGTAGTCGCGGTCGCCGTAGGCGAGGGAGGCCTCGAGGACGCCGCCGAGTGAGCGGTCCCGGGTCTTCATCACCGGGATCTCGGCGCCGAGCACCGTCTCGGGTACGAGCTCGAATCGCTTGCCGGGCCCGGTGAGTCCGGCCGTCACGGTCGCGATGTAGGCCTGGAGGTCAAAGGAATCTGTCACGGTCGTTCCTCTCGATCGTGGTGGTGGTCAGGGGACGAGTACCGCGCGACCGCGGATCTGCCCGGACTCGAGGCGGTCCAGAGCGGTCCGGGCGTCGGCGAGGTCGAACCGTTCCACCTCGACGGTGAGCCGCCCCGAGTTCGCCAGTGCGATCGAGTCGACGAGGTCGCTCCTGGTGCCGCCGTAGGACTTCCGGACGGACGCGCCCCACGGCCAGCCCGGGCCGCCGGCCGGTTCGGCCGTCACGCCGGGGACTCCGCCACCGAGGCCGATCATTCGGTAGGCGCCGTTCGGCGCCACGGACGCCACCGACATCTGCGCGGTCGCGTCGATCCCGACGAAGTCGAACACCGCGTCGGCGCCGCGTCCGTCGGTGAGGTCGAGGATCTGCTTGGCGGTGTCGGAACCGGATTCGATCGTGATCTCGGCGCCGCATCGCTTCGCGAGGTCCAGTTGCGTCTCGCCGACGTCGACCGCGACGATCCGGGTGGCGCTGAGCGCGCCGAGGATCTGCACGGCGACGTGGCCGAGTCCGCCGACACCGATCACGACGGCGGTCGAGCCCGGATTCAGATGCTCCCTGGCTCCCCGGATGGCGTGGTAGCTGGTGAGGGCGGCATCGGCCATCGGTGCCGCCTGTAGGAAGTCCAGGTCGCCGATGGGAACGAACGAGCGTGCCGGGACCCGGACGTACTCGGCCATGCCGCCGTCCGGGCCGAGCCCGGGGCACGGCGGCATGGCGGTTCGACCCGCGGCCAGGCAGACGTTCTCGTTGCCGCTGACGCATTCCCGGCAGACTCCGCACGACCAGCACAGATAGACGATTCCGCGCTCGCCGATCCGGTGCCCGTCGACCTCGTCGCCGACCGCTTCGATGGTGCCTGCGATCTCGTGGCCGAGGGTGAGCGGTTCCTCGCGCATCTTGTACGGGAAGTGCAGCAGGTGCAGATCCGAGTGGCAGATGCCGGCAGCGCCGACCCGGATCAGCAGGTCGGACGGGCCGATCTCCGGCACCGGGACCTCCCGGACTTCGAGGACGCCCGGGTCGGTCAGTTGCAGTGCCCGCATCACGCCACCGCCCCGAAGGCCGCGCCGAGGTAGGCGTCCGCGCGATCGGATCCGATCAACCCCGGAGCCATCTTGTTCATCGCGTAGGCGAAGGTGATGCCGCGGTCGAGGTCGTTGACGACGAACGACCCACCGAGGCCGGCCCACCAGCAGACCCGGCCGTCGGGGACCGCGGGCGCAGTCTGCGCCTGCGGCAGCCCGTATCCGATGCCGAACCGCAGCGGCGTCAGGATTCCCAGGTCCACGCCGTCGGCGTGCTCCCGGAAGATCGCGTCGACGGTGTCCGGTGACAGCCAGGTCTTGCCGTCGAGCACCCCGCCGCCGGAGACGATGGACTGCAGCCGCGCGATGGAACGCGCGTTGCCGTGCCCGTTCGCGGCGCCGATCTCGGCCTGCCGCCACTCCGGGTCGGAGGTGCGCTCGTAGTCGAGCAACGGACAGGTCAGCGTCTTGACCAGGATGCTGTCCTGGTCGAGCGTGGCCATGTCGAACTCGATCGCAGGCGGCGGTACGAGCGGGGAGATCCGGCCGAAATGCTCGGGGCCGGTTCCGATGTGGAAGTCCGCTCCGAGAGGTTCTGCCAGTTCCTCGGCGAAGAAGCGGCCCAGGCTGCGTCCGTCGACCCGCCGGATCACCTCACCGACGAGGTGGCCGTAGTTGAGGGCGTGGTAGCCCGACGCGGTACCGGGCTCCCACCACGGTGCCTGCGAGGCCAGCCGTGCGGCCGCGCCCTCGTGGTCGTAGATGTCCGCGAGCTCGATCGGACGTTCCCAGCCCGAGACTCCCGACGTGTGTGAGAGCAGGTGCCGGATCTCGATGTCCGCCTTGCCGTTCGCGGCGAACTCCGGCCAGTAGTGGGCCACCTTCTCGTCCAGGTCCAGCAGCCCGCGGTCCACCAGGAGTAGCGCGCTGAGTGCAGTCATCGTCTTGGTGATGGAGAAGACGTTGACGATGGTGTCCTCGGTCCACGGCGTGGTCCGGTCCTGATCGGTGTGCCCGCCCCAGATGTCGACGACGGGCTCGCCGTCGACGGTCACGCAGATGGACGCGCCGAGTTCCTCACCGGACTCGAGCTGCTTCTCCAGTGCGTCGCGGACCGGTTCGAAGCCGTCCGCGCAGAATCCCAGAGTTGTTGTCATCGGATCTTCTCCTCACACCTTCTGCAGGGCGCGGGCCGGGACGGGCAGCGTGTATCCCGCGGCCGCGGCGCGCTTGCCGCCGTCGACGATTTCCTTCTTCAGGTTCCGCACGTACGGGTCGAACTCGCACTGGATCGTGTGCCGGGGGGAGTCGTAGTAGGGGCCGAGGTAGTACTTCTCGTCGGCGGCGAGTACGGACTGCATCTCGGTCGGTGAGGGCGGGATGTACTTGCCCGCCAGGTACGCGGCGACGAGCTTGCTCTGCTGCTCGGCGAAGTTCACCAGTGTCGGCATCGGCTGCGCGAGGCCCATGAAGAAGAGGTTGTCGATGCCCGGCTTCATCATCCGCTTGAACAGCGGGAAGCGGTTCTTGGCGTCGGGCAGGAGGTTCGGGTCCGTGAAGAACGGGAAGCTGATGTGGTAGCCGGTGGCGCAGACGATGACGTCGACGTCCTCGGTGCTCCCGTCGGCGAAGCGCACCTGCTTGCCTTCCAGCGCGGTGATGGCCGGCTTGAACGCGATGTCACCGGAACCGGCCTTGCCGAGGAACTCGCCGCTCGCGGACGGGTGAGCCTCGAAGGGCTGGTGGTCGGGCTTGGGCAGGCCGTAGCCCTCCATGGGGCCGAGGTTCTTGTTCAGGAAGCGTCGTTTGAGAGCGAGTCCGATCGGGCGGGGAATCCACGCAGGCATCGTCATCTTGTCGCCCGCCACGCCCTTCAGGTACTTGGGCAGCACCCAGACGCCGCGGCGCGCCGAGACCGTCAGCTTCTTGGCGAGGAACCGCTGGGAGAGTTCGGACGCGATGTCGAGGCCGGAGTTGCCCATTCCGACCACCACGACGTTCTTGCCGCGCATGTCGATCGGGTCGAACGGGTCGTTGTACTCGTGGCTGTGGATCAGGGTGCCGTCGAAATGCCCGGGGTAGTCCGGGGTGTTCGGGTCCCAGTGGTGCCCGTTGCACACGATCAGAGCGTCGTAGGTGCGCGTCTCGCCCGTGGACAGGGTGATCGTCCACAGTCCGTCCGAGCCGCGTTCGGCATGGTCCACGGAGGTGTTGAAGGTGATCTTGTCGCGCAGGCCGAAATGCGCGACGTAGTCCTTGAAGTACTGGAACAGCAGCGAGTGGTGCGGGAAATCGGGCCACTCGGCGGGAACCGGGAAGTCCTCGAACGCCAGCCGCCACTTCGAGGTGTCGATGTGCAGGCTCTGGTAGCAGGCCGACATGCCGTTCGGGTTCTTGTAGTACCAGTTGCCGCCGACCTCGTCGGATGCCTCGAAGCAGTCGAACGGGACGCCGTGGTCCTGCAACCGTTTGGCGGTGGTGATCCCGGATGGGCCTGCGCCGATGATGCAGACCTTCGGCAGTGTTGTGGTGTCCATGGCGTTCGTCCTTCTGCGCGTGGTGGTGGCCGTGCTCCGGTCGGCGGCGATGGGCGAGTCGAACGAGCGACCGCAAGATGTGACCTGGGCCATACCTTAGCGTTCGCTGACGCACTGTCAAGTGAAACTGCGAACCGTCTTGTGAAAGTCGCTGCGCCCAGTGAATTGGCACGGGGTAGCCTTGGCCGCATGGTGGACACGGCAGACAAGCCCCGACAGCGACGGGGCACCCTGCGGGACGAGCAGAAGCGGGCCACGCGGGCGCGGCTCGTCGAGTCCGCGCGCACTCTGTTCAGCGAACGGGGATACGCCGCCGTCACCGTCGACGACATCGCCACCGACGTCGGTTGCAGCAGGGCGACGTTCTATCTGCACTTTCCGTCGAAGGTGGACGTGCTGAAGGCTCTCAGCGACGAGGACATGGCGCTGAGCACGCTGGCGGTGTACCAGGACCTGGATCGGGTTCTCGAGACCGGCTCGCGCGCCGAGTTCACCGACTGGGTCACCCGGGCCATCGACTGGTTCCAGCAGCACCGCGAGATGCTTTCGGCCTGGGACCAGGCGACCGTCCTCGAGCCGGACATGCAGGCCATCGCCCGCGAGGGCATGCTCGCGCTCCCCAACGTGATGACGAACTACCTCGAACGCTGGCCCGAAGGCCGTCGCGACGAGGCCCGTCTGCGCATCGAACTGCTGAGCACCCAGCTCGAACGGTTCTTCACCCGCTGGGCGATGCAGGGCACCATCGACGCGTCCGCCGAACTGGCGGCCGAAGTACTCACCGACATCTGGTTTCCGGCGCTCGCCGCCCCCGGCGCGGACTGATCGCCTGCGCACCGTGTCGCACCGCGCGCCCGTCGCCTGAGAGGATGGGCCGGTGACTACCGGAGCTTGGATCGCAATCGCCGCCGTACTGGCCGTCCTCATCGTCGCGCTCGTCGCGGGCACGGTGCTGTACCGGAAGCGGCAGGTCAGCCTGACGCCGAAATCCGAGCAGCCCGAGGCGATCGGCGAGGCGACGGACCGATCGGGTGGCTACAAGTCGGCGGGCGGATTCAGCTTCAGTCAGGGTGCGACGGACACCGCGCCACCGAAGCCGCGACCGGAACCGGTGACGCCGAAGGTCGTCGAGAAGCCGATCGCAGAGAAGCTGCCGGTCGAGGAACCGCCGGTCGTCGAAGAGTCGGCGGCAGCGGCTCCCGAGGTCACGGCGCCGCCGGTAGTCGAACCCGAGGTAGTCGAACCCGAGGTTGTTGAGCCCGAGGTTGCCGAGCCCGAGGTCGTAGCGCCTGAGGTCGTAGCGCCCGAGGTCGTCGAACCGGAGAAGCCCGAGCCGGTCGTCGCCGAGCCGGAACCGGAAGCAGCTCCCGAGCCCGAGCCGGTTGTCGAAGCTCCTGCCATCGAGGAGATCGCCCCCACCGCGGGCCGCCTGGACCGCCTCCGTGGCCGGCTGTCGCGCTCGCAGAACGCGGTCGGCAAGTCGCTGCTCGGTCTGCTCGGCGGCGGTGACCTCGACGACGACTCCTGGGAGGAGATCGAGGACACGCTGATCATCGCGGACCTGGGAAGTGCGGTCACCGAGGAAGTGGTCGGCAAGATGCGCGCCGAGGTGGCGGCGGGCGGCGTCAAGACGGAGGCGCAGGCGCGGGAGATGCTGCGCCGCGTGCTGATCGAGGCGCTGCACCCGGAGATGGATCGGTCGATCCGGGCGTTGCCGCACGGCTCGACGCCGGGCGTCCTGCTGGTCGTCGGTGTCAACGGCACCGGCAAGACCACCAGCACGGGCAAGCTCGCACGCGTTCTCGTCGCGGACGGTCGCCGCGTGCTGCTCGGGGCCGCGGACACGTTCCGCGCGGCGGCGGCCGACCAGTTGCAGACGTGGGCGGAGCGCGTCGGGGCCGAGGTCGTGCGGGGCGCCGAGGGCGCCGATCCGGCGGCGATCGCGTTCGATTCGGTGTCCAAGGGCATCGAGACGGGCGTCGACGTCGTCATCGTCGACACGGCAGGACGTCTGCACACCAAGACCGGTCTGATGGACGAGCTCGGCAAGGTGAAGCGGGTCGTCGAGAAGCGTGCCAAGGTCGACGAGGTTCTGCTGGTGCTCGACTCGACGATCGGCCAGAACGGACTCGTGCAGGCGCGGGTGTTCGCGGAGGTCGTCGACATCACCGGAGTGGTGCTCACGAAGCTCGACGGCACCGCGAAGGGCGGCATCGTCTTCCAGGTGCAGCACGAGCTCGGTGTGCCGGTGAAATTGGTGGGTCTCGGGGAGGGCGCCGACGACCTGGCGCCGTTCGAGCCGGACGCTTTCGTCGACGCGCTGCTCGGTTGATCGGGCCTTCGGCAGGGCGTGGTGCCCGTGGACATCACGGGTACCGCACCCTGCCGGTTCCATTTCCGAAACCTGAAAGCAACAGACTTCCAGGATTCGTTCACTCGGGCGAAACACCCGAGTGTCACAAGTGAAACACCGGATCAGCACTCTTCTTCTCGAGTCGTAAAGCCGCGAGCACGCGGGGCGACCGAAGGAGGAGGAGCAAGGTGGATTTCCCGACTATCGGAGCGCCCGACGCCGGCGACACCGCGTGGATGCTGACCAGCGCCGCGCTCGTGTTGCTGATGACGCCGGGCCTCGCGTTCTTCTACGGCGGCATGGTTCGCGCGAAGAACGTCCTGAACATGATCATGATGAGCATCGGCGCAATGGGTGTCGTCGGGGTCATCTGGGCCCTGTACGGCTACTCGATGGCCTTCGGTGAAGACAAGGGCGGGGTGATCGGTGACCCGTTCCAGTTCTTCGGTCTCAAGGGTCTGATCGGCGGCACCTACCTCGCGGACGCCGACACCGGCGCCGCAGCGGCGATCCCGCTCGTCGGGACCATCCCGGCCACCGTGTTCGTGGCGTTCCAGGCGATGTTCGCGATCATCACCGTCGCGCTGATCTCCGGCGCCGTCGCCGACCGCCTGCGTTTCGGTCCGTGGCTCCTGTTCGCAGGCCTCTGGGCGACGATCGTGTACTTCCCTGTCGCGCACTGGGTGTTCTCCTTCGACGGTGTGACCGCAGAGAATGGCGGCTGGATCGCCAACCAGCTCAAGGCGATCGACTTCGCCGGCGGCACCGCCGTTCACATCAACGCCGGTATCGCCGGCCTGGTTCTCGCGCTGGTCCTCGGCAAGCGCCGCGGATGGCCGACGACGCCCTTCCGCCCTCACAACCTGCCGTTCGTCATGCTCGGCGCTGCGCTGCTGTGGTTCGGTTGGTTCGGCTTCAACGCAGGTTCCGCAGTGGGCTCCAACGGAATCGCGGGCGTCACCTTCATCACGACCCTCGTCGCCACCGCCGCCGCGATGCTGGCCTGGCTCCTCGTCGAGCGCATCCGTGACGGCCACGCCACGACGCTCGGTGGTGCTTCGGGCATCGTCGCAGGTCTGGTCGCGATCACCCCGGCCTGCTCCTCGGTGAACGTCCTCGGAGCCCTCGCCATCGGTGTTTCAGCCGGTGTGCTGTGCGCCCTCGCGGTCGGGCTGAAGTACCGCTTCGGATTCGACGATTCGCTCGACGTCGTCGGTGTTCACCTCGTCGGCGGCATCGTCGGCACCCTGATGGTCGGACTCGTCGCCACCTCGGAGGCCCCCGCGGCCGTCGACGGTCTGTTCTACGGCGGCGGCGTCGACCAGCTGTGGCGTCAGGCGGTCGGAGCCGGTGCGGTCCTGCTGTACTCGCTGGTCGCGACCACGATCATTGCGCTGATCGTGAAATACACGATCGGACTCCGGGCCAGCAATGAGGCCGAGGCCCGTGGCCTGGACGATACTGAGCACGCTGAGAACGCATACGACTTCGTCGCGCTCGGTGGAGTCTCGGCAGGTTCGGCACACTCGGCACCGGTCCGCTCGTCCGTCAGGGAGGCATGAAAGTAATGAAGCTCATCACCGCAATCGTCAAGCCGTTCACTCTCGAAGACGTCAAGACCGGGCTCGAGCAGGCAGGCGTGCTGGGCATGACCGTCAGCGAAGTCCAGGGCTACGGCAGGCAGAAGGGTCACACCGAGGTGTACCGGGGCGCCGAGTACTCCGTCGACTTCGTGCCGAAGGTTCGAGTCGAGGTCGTCGTCGACGACAGCGCGGTCGACAAGGTCGTCGAGGTGATCGTCGAGGCCGCCCGCACCGGCAAGATCGGTGACGGCAAGGTTTGGGTCAGCCCGGTGGAGTCCGTCGTCCGGGTCCGCACCGGCGAACGGGGCGGGGATGCGCTCTGACCCGACAGGGTCCGGATCCGGTGGCCCCGATCCCGTCGCAACGTCGGCGGGGTCGGGGCCGCCCTCGTCTCCGGGCCTGAACGCGCACGGACAGATGGTGGCGGCCGACGACCTGGTCCGGGCTCGGAAACAGTTGCTGGAAGGTCGTTCCCGCTCGCGGCGACTCGACACGTCCGCCCTGCGGCAGGCACTGGTGGACCTCCACGAGTTCTGGCTGACGACGAAGGGCACGGAACTAGGGATCACGTCCGACAGCGGATTCGCGATCGTCGCGGTCGGTGGCCTCGGACGCCGGGAACTGCTGCCGTACTCGGATCTCGACCTGGTGCTGCTCCACGACGACATGGACCCCGCCGTGGTGTCGCAGGTTGCGGACCGGCTCTGGTATCCGCTCTGGGACGCTCACATCAAGCTCGACCACAGTGTGCGGACGGTGCCGCAGGCGCTGCAGGTGGCGGCGTCGGACCTGACGGCGGCGATGGGCCTGCTGGAGGCCCGTCACATCGCGGGTGACGTCGAGCTGACGAACCTGCTGATCGGTGGCGTTCGTCGGCAGTGGCGGTCCGGAATCCGCTTGCGGTTCGACGAACTGGTGGAGATGACGCAGGCGCGCTGGTCGCGTAGTGGCGAGATCGCACACCGTGCGGAGCCGGACGTGAAGAACGGACGTGGGGGCCTGCGTGACGTGCAACTGCTCGACGCTCTGGCGATCGCGCAGCTGACCGACGCCGCGACGAGCCTCGGCCCGGACACTCCGGGCGGCGGGCTGGCGTCCGCGCATTCCCGACTGCTCGACGTGCGCACCGAACTGCATCGGGTCGCGGGACGGGCACGGGATCAGGTGCGGGCCCAGGACGCCGACGAGATCGGTGCGGCACTGCGGATCGGGGACCGGTTCGATCTGGCCCGGATGCTGAGCGATTCGGCGCGCACCATCGGCTACTCGGTGGACGTCGGATTGCGGACGGCGGCCAACGGTCTGCCGCGTCGAGGGTTGTCGCGACTGCGGAGGGTGCCCGTCCGGCGTCCGCTGGACGAGGGCGTCGTGCAGCACGCGGGCGAGGTCGTCCTCGCGAGGGATGCGAAGCCGAGCAAGGATCCCGGGCTGATCGTGCGGGTGGCCGCTGCCGCGGCGCAGACGGGGATGCCGATCGGGGCGTCGACGCTCGGCAGGTTGTCCGACAGTGCACCCGAACTGCGGGAGCCGTGGCCGCGAGAGGCACTCGGTGATCTGCTGGTCCTGCTCGGATCGGGACCGCGGATGGCGGCGGTCGTCGAGGCACTCGACCGCACCGGGCTCTGGGGTCGTCTGCTGCCCGAGTGGGGTGCGGTGCGAGACCTGCCGCCGAGGGACGCGGTGCATACCTGGACGGTCGATCGGCACCTCGTCGAGACGGCGGTCCAGGCGAGCGCGTTCACCACGCGGGTGACGCGTCCGGATCTGCTGGTGCTCGGTGCGTTGCTGCACGACATCGGCAAGGGGCGCGGCGGTGACCACAGCGTCGTGGGTGCCGAACTCGCAACCCAGATCGGAAACCGACTCGGGCTGTGGCCGTCGGACGTGGCGATGCTCAGCGCGATGGTGCGGTACCACCTGCTCCTGCCGGACACCGCCACGCGCCGGGACCTAGACGATCCGGCGACCGTGCAGATGGTCGCGGATGCGCTCGGGCACGACGCGATGCTGTTGGAACTGCTGTACGCGCTCGCCGAGGCCGATTCGCTGGCAACGGGACCAGGGGTGTGGGGTGACTGGAAGGCGTCGCTCATCGGGGAGTTGGTCCGGCGCTGCCGCCTGGTGATGGCGGGGGAGCCCCTGCCTGAACCGGATCCGATCGATCCCGAACATGCGACCCTCGCCGAGGGCGGCGGCGTCCACGTGATGTTGGCGCCCGCGGAAGGGCCGCACACCTACACGGTGACGGTGATCGCGCCGGACGTGCCGGGGCTGCTGTCCGACGCGGCCGGGGTGCTGGCACTGCATTCGCTGCGGGTGCTCGCGGCGTCGGTGGGCAACCACGAGGGTTCCGCGGTCAACTCGTTCACCGTCTCGCCGCGTTTCGGTTCGCCGCCGCAGGCGGGGCTGCTGCGCCAGGAACTGATCAGGGCGACAGCGGGCGAACTCGATCTGGTCGCCATGCTCGGGGACAAGGAACGGATCGCCACGGAGGAACAGGCGCTCGAACTCGGCGTGACAGCGGTTCCCGTGCAATACGCGCAGGCGCCGCCGCGGCTCATCTGGTTCGAGACGGCCGTCGACGGTCAGGTCATCGTCGAATTGCGCACCGAGGACCGAGTGGGTCTGCTGTGCCGGCTGGCGGCCGAACTCGAACGACACGGTGCCGATGTGCAGTGGGCGAAGGTCGCGACCCTCGGCAACTCGGTGGTGGATTCGTTCTGCCTGAATCTCGGTGCCGGGGACTCGCGGGTGACGCGTGAGGACCTGGAGTCGGCGATCCTGTCCGTGGTGCCTGCGCCTCCGCCGCCCAAGAAGGACGGGGAGGAGGGGAACGCAGCCGGTTAGCGGCTACGCTGGGACGCAGTGTCCGTAAGACTGCCACGCTCAGTCTTCGCGTGGTCCAGACGGCCGCGCTCAGGCTTTCGCGTGGTTCCGACCGCCACGTGAGGTGTAGCGCGGTCCCGACAGCCAGGAGCCCGATCGGTGTTCGAATCCCTTTCCGACAGGTTGACAGGTGCCCTCAAGGACCTGCGAGGCAAGGGCCGGTTGTCCGGCGCCGACATCGACGCCACCTGCCGCGAGATCCGGCTGGCTCTGCTCGAAGCGGATGTGGCCCTGCCCGTCGTCCGCTCCTTCATCGCGAAGATCAAGGAGCGGGCGAAGGGGGCCGAGGTTTCGGGTGCGCTGAACCCGGCACAGCAGGTCGTCAAGATCGTCAACGAGGAACTCGTCGGCATCCTCGGTGGGGAGACCCGGCGGCTGCAGTTCGCGAAGACGCCGCCGACCGTCATCATGCTGGCGGGTCTGCAGGGCTCGGGTAAGACCACCCTCGCGGGCAAGCTCGCGAAGTGGCTGACCGCTCAGGGGCACACCCCGCTCCTGGTCGCCTGCGACCTGCAGCGTCCGGGCGCGGTGAGCCAGCTCCAGATCGTCGGTGAGCGGGCGGGCGCCGCCGTGTTCGCCCCGCATCCCGGCACGTCGATCGGCGGCGGGGACAACGCGCTCGGCGTGTCCGCCGCCGACCCGGTCGACGTCGCGCGGCGCGGTGTCGAGGAGGCGCGCGCCAAGCACCACGACGTCGTGATCGTCGACACCGCCGGTCGCCTCGGTATCGACGAGGAGCTCATGGCGCAGGCCGCGGGCATCCGCGACGCCGTTCAGCCCGACGAGGTGCTGTTCGTCCTCGACGCGATGACCGGTCAGGACGCCGTGCACACCGCCGAGTCGTTCCAGTCGGGTGTCGGGTTCACCGGTGTGGTCCTGACCAAGCTGGACGGCGACGCCCGCGGCGGTGCCGCACTCAGCGTCCGCGAGATCACGGGCAAGCCGATCATGTTCGCGTCCACGGGTGAGAAGCTCGAGGACTTCGACGTCTTCCACCCGGACCGGATGTCGAGCCGGATCCTCGGCATGGGCGACGTGCTCACCCTCATCGAGCAGGCGGAGCAGGTCTTCGACGCCGAGCAGGCCGAGGCCGCCGCGATGAAGATCGGCTCCGGCGAACTGACGCTCGAGGACTTCCTCGAGCAGATGATGGCCGTGCGCAAGATGGGCCCGATCGGCAATCTGCTCGGGATGCTGCCCGGCGCGGGCCAGATGAAGGACGCGCTCGCTCAGGTCGACGACAAGCAACTCGACCGGATTCAGGCGATCATCCGCGGCATGACGCCTGCGGAGCGTGCCAACCCGAAGATCATCAACGCGTCGCGTCGTCTGCGCATCGCGAACGGCTCGGGTGTGAAGGTCTCCGACGTCAACCAGCTCGTCGACCGGTTCTTCGAGGCCCGCAAGATGATGACGGCGATGGCCGGTCGGATGGGTATGCCCGGCGCGCGGGGGTCCCAGCGATCGCAACGCGGCAAGAAGGGCAAGAAGGGGAAGAAGGGCGGCAAGGGTCCGACGCAGCCGAAGATCAGGGGCGGTTTCCCCGGCATGCCGGGCGGGATGCCCGGTGGATTCCCGGGCCTGCCCGCGGGCATGGACCTGTCGAAGATGCCGAAGGGCCTCGACGAGCTGCCGCCCGGCCTCGAGGGCCTCGACCTGTCCCAGCTCAAGCTCCCGAAGAAGTAGACGGTGGCGTTTCGGCTGGCCGGGCGGGGTCTGCCCGACGAGCAGGATCTCGAACTGTGGGTCGGTGACGACGGGCTGATCTCGACGGAGCCGGTGCCCGGCGCGCAGACGCTGACCGAGACCGCGTGGGTCCTGCCCGGACTGGTCGACGCGCACTGCCATGTCGGGATCCGGTTCGGCGGTGGTCACGAGGATGAGGCCGGGTTGATCGCGCAGGCCGAAACGGAACGCGACTGCGGTGTCCTGCTGCTGCGTGACGCCGGTTCGCCGGTGGACACCCGGCACCTCGACGACCGCGCCGACCTGCCGAAGATCATCCGTGCGGGCAGGCACATCGCGCTACCCAAGCGGTACATCCGCGGCCTGCCGGTGGACCTGGAGGACGAGTCGCAGCTGCCTGCCGCCGTCCGCGAGCAGGCGCTCGCAGGCGACGGCTGGGTGAAGATCATCGGCGACTGGATCGACCGGGACGCCGGTGACCTCCGTCCGCTGTGGAGTGACGCCGTGCTGAAGGAGGCGATGGCCGCTGCGCACGAGGTCGGTGCCCGGGTCACCGCCCACGTCTTCGGCGAGGACGCGCTGCCGGGTCTGATCGGTTCCGGCATCGACTGCATCGAGCACGGCACCGGACTGACCGACTCGACGATCGAGATGATGGTCGAACACGGCACGGCGCTCGTGCCGACGCTGATCAACATCGCGACCTTCCCCGAGATCGCCGATTCCGCGGATCGGTTCCCGGTGTATGCGGCGCACATGCGCGACCTGCACGCGCGGGTCGGGGACACCATCGGCGCCGCCCACGACGCAGGCATCCCGATCTACGCGGGCACCGATGCCGGCGGATCGATCCGGCACGGACGGCTCGCCGACGAGGTCGCGGCGCTGTCCGCGGCCGGTCTCGGCCCGACGGCGGCCCTCGGCGCCGCCTGCTGGGATGCCCGTCCCTGGCTCGGTCATCCCGGACTCGAAGCCGGTGCGCCCGCAGATCTCGTTGTCTACGAGCAGGATCCGCGCACGGGTCCTGAGGTGCTCGCGACTCCTGACCTGGTGGTGTTGCGGGGGCAGATCGTGACGAGGCGCGGCCGGTTCGCGTAGGGATCGCCGGTTCCCGCTACACGACGGAGTCGAGTGCGGTGATGATCGCGGCGACATCGGTGCTCTCGGCGGCACGAATGTGACGGACGATGCTCGCGACAGGCTCCGGCTGGTCGGCGACCACCCGGCCGATGAGCTTCGCCTTGCCATCGATCAGCTCCACGGCCGGAGCCACGAACGTCGACGGTGTCACCGAGAGCAGCATGGCGGTCCGCCACGCGTCGTCGCGGGCGGCCTCGACGCTGAAACGCAGCGCCAGTTCGGGGGCGTCGTCCGCCAGTTCGGTCAGCTCACCGATGCGCGGCGAGAACTGTTCGATCACGGCACGGACCCGTGGAATCAGCGATGCCAGGATCTCGTTCAGGTGATCGAAGTCGGCATGGAACCCGCTCAGTGCGGAACCGCGGAACTTCGTGCCGGTGACGACGCCGAGGTCGAGGTTCACATGGGCGTTGATGCCGAGCAGCAGGTTCTGCAGGATGATCAGCTTCCCGGTGCGGACCCGGTCGAACGCGAACTGCCAGCTGCGGGTTGGCGTGCCACCCGAGGTGTAGGTCTCGTAGGCGGCGAAGTAGCGGTTCGCGAAGGACGCGTCGAAACCCGACATCCGCGGTCCGTCGTCGAAGGACCCGGCGACGATTCCGTTCTTCACCTCCAGCGTGACCTGGCGGTACAGGGCCGCGAAGTACCCGAGCGGATCCCGCCGCGAGGTGGTGTCGGCGATGATTCCGGTCAGGATCGACAGCACGTCGTCGATGGTGGTGGCCTTCACGCTGCCTCCCGGGGTGCCCTCACCGTTCCGTGCAGCCTACGCCCGCAGGCGGGGCCAGGCGGGGCAACTCAGCGAACGCAGCCGTCGCCGCCGTCGCCGGCCAGTGCGGTGAACCGGACCTCGCTGATCGAGGTCACGTCGTTGAACGGCGCCGAGGTCTGGCCCGCTCGGTTGGTGACGGGTTGGCCGTCGACGGTGTCGACAACGGTCAGGGTCGCGGTACGGGCGCGGTGGTCGACGGGCGTGGTCTGGATTCCGCGGCGCGGTTCGAGTTGCTGTTCGACGGTGGTGCCGTCGTCGAAAGTCCACTTGACCCTGGTGACCTTGCGGTTCTGGGCGAAGCGGTCGGAGCCGTCGGGGTCGGTCTTGTCGTGGCCGGGGTCGATGCCGACGGTCGCGAGGGCGACCGTGCACGGGAAGCTGACGGCGAGGGTCTGGCCGCGGGTCCCGGTGCAGCGCCACGCGGAACTGACGTCGCCGTCGATCGCGTTGGGTGCCTCGTAGGTGTGGCTGCGTCCGGTGGAGTCGATCGCGGGCGGGACCGGTGTGCAGGTCGGCAGCACGGCGGTGGGGGTGACGGCGACGGTCTCGCCGGCGGCACCCATGTCACCTCCGAGGTCGCCGCTTCCGGCGCCACCCCCGAACTCCCCGCCGTCTTCCTCGGTCGCGGGTGCCGCGCTCCCCGCGACCGAGCTGTCGTCGCTGAGCGCCCGGTTGAGGAGGTAGCCGCCGCCCGCGAGCACGACGAGGACGGCCGCGATCGAGGTGAGCACCACGAGCCAGCCACGTCCCGACAGGGGAGCCTGGGGAGGCTCGGCCGGATCGGTGGGCGAGGGCGGGGTGTTGTCGGTCATGCGGTCTCCGCCTTCGTCGGCTGGTCGGTCGGCGCCGGCTCCGGCGGGAGAAACGGCTCGTGAACGGGTTCCGGGGTGCGGCGTGCCTGCACGAGTCCGATGTCGTAGGCGAGGGCCGCGAACGCGACTACGGCCTGCACCGCGGCCAGCGCCAGGAGCGTGATGCCTGCCCACCCGAGGCCGACGACCACGGATTCGGACGCGTCCGCTGCACTGCCGATCAGGTCCGCAGGCGTGTCGACGCTGCTGACGACGATCAGCAGGAAGACGGCGAGCAGCACGCCCACGGTCGCGGCGGAGGTCGCGATCGTGTGCAGGACGGGCGTGGCTCCGCGGAGGTGGGAGAGGCGGGGGAGGGTCGACAGTCCGGCGACCAGTCCGGCGAACAGCAGCGCCGCGACGACGGTCATTCCCTGAGGCAGGGCGTAGCCGCTGACGCTGACGACGCCTGCGGAGGTGTGTGCCGTCAGGTAGGGGCCGAGCCCGACGAACAGCGCGGCCAGCCCGAGCAGCAGGACCACGACGGCCAGCGCGATTCCTCGGCCCCGCTCGGGTGCGGGGGGACCGTCGGCGAAGCTGGGGAACGGCACGGGTGTTGTCGCCGGTGGCGGGGGCGGTGTCGATGTCGGTACTGGTTGCGATGGCGGTGTCGAGGACGACAACGTCGAACCCCCCTTTGAGTCGTCGAGCCTGTGTCGTCGAGCCTGAGTCGTCGGGCCGCGGTCGACCGGATTCTAGGCAGTCCGTGGGCGTACCGGTGCGCTATCGGGGTGCGGGCGAGTCGTGGGGCGGGCCGGCCGGGGCGATTGGCTCCGGACGGTCCGCGTCTGGCAGAATGGACCGCTGTTCGCCCGTCTCCGGTTCCGTACCGCGCGGCGGTCACGACATCCCCTTCAACGCAAAACCGGGTGCGCACGCCTTGCGCATCGCTGAATTGCGCCGTGACCATACGAAAGGCTCCACCATGGCTGTCAAGATCAAGCTCACCCGACTCGGCAAGATCCGCAACCCCCAGTACCGCATCATCGTCGCGGACTCTCGCACCCGTCGTGACGGCCGTGCGATCGAGACCATCGGCAAGTACCACCCGAAGGAAGAGCCGTCGTTCATCGAGATCGACTCGGAGCGCGCGCAGTACTGGCTGGGTGTCGGCGCGAAGCCCACCGAGCCGGTCGAGGCTCTGCTGAAGATCACGGGTGACTGGCAGAAGTTCAAGGGCCTGCCGGGCGCCGAGGGCACCCTCAAGACCAAGGAAGCGAAGCCGTCGAAGCTGGAGCTGTTCCAGGCTGCGCTCGCCGCCGCCGAGAACGAGCCGGTCGCCGAGGCCATCACCCCGAAGAAGAAGGCCGCCAAGAAGGACGCCGACGAGGCTTCCGAGGCGCCTGCCGCCGAGGCCGAGGCCGCTGCGGATTCCGAGGCTGCTGACAAGTGAGTGCCGTTGTCGCCGACGCCGTCGAACACCTCGTTCGCGGCATCGTCGCCAATCCCGACGACGTCCGGGTCGAACTGATCACCGGCCGTCGCGGGCGCACCGTCGAGGTGCACGTCAATCCTGACGACCTCGGCAAGGTGATCGGCCGTGGTGGCCGCACCGCAACTGCTCTGCGGACCCTCGTCGCCGGCATCGGCGGCAAGGGCATCCGCGTCGACGTGATCGACACCGATCAGTAATTCGGTGGAACTCGTTGTCGGCCGTGTGGCCAAGTCGCACGGCATCAGGGGCGAACTCGCCGTCGAGATCCGCACCGACACCCCGGAGCTCCGCTTCGCCGTCGGTGCGGTTCTGCGCGGCCGTAAGCCTCGTGATCGGAAACTGACCGATTACACGGTGGAAGCCGCCCGGGAGCACTCCGGGCGGCTTCTGCTGCGTCTGAAAGGCGTCGACGACCGCACTGCGGCCGACGCGATGCGCGGCACGCTCTTCGTGGTCGACAGCGCGGACCTGCCGCCGTCCGACGATCCGGACGCCTTCTACGACCACGAACTCGAGGGCCTGCAGGTGCGGCTCACGGACGGCACCGTCTTCGGGACCGTGAACGAGGTGCTGCACTCCGCGGCCGGGGAACTACTCTCGGTGCGCCCCGCAGGCGCGGAGAGCGGCGAGATCCTCATTCCGTTCGTGACGGCGATCGTCCCGGTCGTCGCCGTTGCCGACGGGTATGTCGAGATCGATCCGCCCGAAGGATTGCTGGACCCGGAGTAGCCGTGCGCCTCGACGTCATCACCATCTTCCCCGAGTACCTCGAACCGTTGCGAACTGCGTTGCTGGGCAAGGCAATCGACAAGGGTCTCGTGTCCGTCGGCGTGCACAACCTGCGGGACTGGACGCACGACGTGCACAAGGCCGTCGACGACTCCCCGTACGGCGGTGGTCCCGGCATGGTCATGAAGCCGACCATCTGGGGTGACGCACTCGATGCGGTGTGCCCCGACGACGCGCTTCTCGTCGTTCCCACCCCCGCCGGAGTTCCCTTCACGCAGGCGACCGCTCAGCGGTGGTCGCGGGAGAAGCACCTGGTCTTCGCGTGCGGCCGCTACGAGGGCATCGACCAGCGGGTGTTCGACGACGCCGCCCGCCGCGTGCGGGTCGAGGAGGTGAGCATCGGCGACTACGTCCTCATCGGGGGCGAGGCGGCGGTGCTGGTCATGGCTGAGGCCGTGGTGCGTCTGATGCCGGGAGTCCTCGGCAATCAGCAGTCCCACGAGGAGGATTCGTTCTCGGACGGGCTGCTCGAAGGCCCGAGCTACACCCGGCCCGTCACCTGGCGCGGACTCGACGTCCCCGAGGTTCTGCTGTCGGGTAACCACGCGAGAATCGAGCAGTGGCGGCGTGAGCAGTCGCTGGAGCGGACCGCGCAGCGTCGACCCGACCTGCTGCCCGACGACCAGTCCTGACTGCGCGTCAGCCGATTCGTCCCTCCGGGAACAGGATTCGCACGACCTCGGTGATCGTCTCCCGTGCGTGCGCGGCGCTGGCGTCCTCGACGGCCGCGTCGAGCGAGGTGTCGGGAAGCGCAGCAACAACTTGGTTCAGGCTGTCGCTGCCGGTGCCGTAGTCGACGTCCTCGTGGGACACCACGACCAGGACGTACCGTGACTGCGGACCGATCACGGCCGTGGACAGGTGTACCCACCGGCCCGCGGTGCAGCACATCCACCCCTGTTTGACCGCGACGTCCCCCGACTCGTAGACGAGGGCGTCGGGGATGCCGAAGCGCTGGTCGTAGCCGTCGGCGGCGGTGGGGGTGGCGGCGCGCAGATGCGAGAGGATCGTCTCGGACGCCTCGTTGCTCAGGCCGCCGGTGCCGCCCAGGAGTCCCGCGTAGTACTCGACCAGGTCGTCGGGGGTGGTCATCGTGTTCCACCAGTTTCCGTCCCACGGCGCGGTGGTGGCCTGCAGCCCGTAGCGGGCGACGACGGCGTCGACGATCGCGTCCCCGCCGTACGCGAACCACAGCGCGTTCGCGGCGGCGTCGTCGGAGCGTTCGAGCATCCGGGCGACCAGCTCGAGGTCGTCCGCGGACGGTGTCGGATTCTCGTGGAGGACCGCATCCGCGATGAAGAGCTTTGCCACGGATGCCGTTTCGACGGCGGTGCTGCCGTCGGCGACGATGTGGTCGCCGGTGGAGCGGTCGAGCAGCGACACGGCGACGTCGGCTCCACGCGCCGCCGCCGCTGCGCGTGCGGCGGCGACCCGGTCGGTCATGTCGGAGGGCAGCGGGCCTGATGTGGGGGCTGCGCGTGTCCAGCCTCCGGGGATCGGCGGCAGCTGTCCGGCGGACGGGACCACGGATGCCGGGACCGGTGGTACCGCATGCCTGGTCGGCAAATCGGACCATTGCTCGGACCGCTGGCTGTGGGTGTCCTCGACGGAGGCGTCGTCGACAGAAACCGGATCGACAGAACTCGACGGGAGAGCGCAGCCGAGCGCTGCGATCGTCGTCCCGATCGCGACGGCGAACGCCGCAACGCACCGACGCCTGTTCACCCTGCCGCCCTCGTGTCCGTTCTCTTCCACCCCAAATGCTAGCTGTAGGGTCGATCGCCGTGACCTCTGCCCTGAAATCCGTGAACCAGCGCATCGCCGAGGAACTCGACGTCCGGGAGGAGCAGGTCCGCGCCGCGGTCGACCTCCTCGACGGCGGTGCGACGGTCCCGTTCATCGCCCGGTACCGCAAGGAGGTGACCGGCGGCCTCGACGACGTGCAGTTGCGGCAGCTGGATGAGCGCCTGCGCTACCTGCGTGAACTCGACGAGCGGCGTGCCGCGATCATCGAGTCGATCCGCTCGCAGGACAAGCTGACCGACGAGCTCGAGGACCAGTTGATCCTCGCCGAGACCAAGGCCCGCCTCGAGGACATCTACCTGCCCTTCAAGCCGAAGCGACGCACCAAGGCCCAGATCGCGCGCGAGGACGGCCACCAGCCCGTCGCCGACACCCTTCTCACCGATCCGTCCGTCGATCCCGCTCAGTACACCGCCGAACAGCTCGACGGTGCCCGAGCGATCCTGGTCGAGCAGTTCGCGGAGGACGCCGACCTCGTCGGGGAACTGCGCGACACCATGTGGCGGCGTGGACAGGTCAGCTCCTCGGTCCGCAAGGGCAAGGAGACCGAGGGTGCGAAGTTCGCCGACTACTTCGAGTTCTCCGAGCCGTTCGAGAAGCTGCCGTCGCACCGGATCCTCGCGCTGATGCGCGGCGAGAAGGAGGAGGTGCTCTCGCTGAGCCTCGACGCGGACACCGAGCCGCAGGAGCCGGGGGTGCCCACCGTGTACGAGGGGCGCATCGCCGCCCGCTTCGGTGTCGCCGACCGCGGTCGCCCCGCGGACCGGTGGCTGCTCGACACGGTCCGCTGGGCGTGGAAGACGAAGCTGTCCATCAGTCTCGGGATCGACACCCGGATGCGGTTGCGTCAGTCCGCGGAGCGGGACGCCGTCGACGTGTTCGCCATGAACCTCAAGGACCTCCTCCTCGCGGCGCCCGCCGGTACCCGCGCCACGATGGGCCTCGACCCCGGATTCCGCACCGGCACCAAGGTCGCCGTCGTCGATGCGACCGGCAAGGTCCTCGACCACGCCACCATCTACCCGCACCAGCCGGCGAACAAGTGGGATCAGTCCCTCGCCACCCTCGCCGGGCTCGCCGCGAAGCATCGTGTCGACCTGATCGCCATCGGCAACGGCACCGCGTCCCGCGAAACCGACGCGCTCGCCGCCGACCTGATCGCGAAGTTCCCGGACGCGAAGCTGACGAAGGTCATGGTGTCCGAGGCCGGTGCATCGGTGTACTCGGCATCGGCTTACGCGTCGCAGGAGCTGCCCGACCTCGACGTCTCGATCCGAGGCGCCGTCTCCATCGCTCGCCGCCTGCAGGATCCGCTTGCCGAGCTGGTGAAGATCGACCCGAAGTCCATCGGCGTCGGCCAGTACCAGCACGACGTCTCCGAGTCCCTGCTCGCGCGGTCCCTCGACGCGGTCGTCGAGGACGCGGTGAACGCCGTCGGTGTCGACGTCAACACGGCGTCGGTGCCGCTGCTGTCGCGGGTGTCGGGCATCGCGGGCTCGCTCGCCGAGTCGATCGTCGCGCACCGCGACGCCAACGGCCCGTTCCGCACCCGCGCCGCACTCAAGGACGTGGCACGGCTCGGTCCGAAGGCGTTCGAGCAGTGTGCCGGCTTCCTCAAGATCACCGACGGCGACGATCCGCTCGACTCGTCGGCGGTGCACCCCGAGGCGTACCCGGTGGTCCGGCGAATCGTCGACGCGCAGGGTTCGACGGTGAAGGAGATCATCGGCAACACCACGATGCTGCGGTCTCTGCGCCCCCAGCAGTTCGCCGACGACCGGTTCGGTGTCCCGACCGTCACCGACATCATCGCCGAGCTCGAGAAGCCGGGCCGCGACCCGCGTCCGGAGTTCAAGACCGCCACGTTCGCGGCGGGCGTGGAGAAGGTCGCCGACCTCCACCCGGGCATGGTTCTCGAGGGCGTCGTCACCAACGTCGCCGCATTCGGTGCCTTCGTCGACGTCGGCGTGCACCAGGACGGTCTCGTCCACGTCTCCGCGATGTCGCACAGCTTCGTCCGTGATCCCCGCGAGGTCGTCAAGTCCGGTGACGTCGTGAAGGTCAAGGTCATGGAGGTCGACACAGCGAGGCAGCGCATCGGACTGAGCCTGCGACTCGACGACGAGCCCGGTGCACCGAAGCAGTCGGGGCCGCGCGGCGGTGAGCGCCAGGGCGGTGACCGTCAGGGCGGCGGTAACCGTGGCGGCGGCGGTCAGCGCGGCGGCGGTGAACGTCAGTCCGGCGGTAGGCAGCAGGGCGGCCGCGCCGAGCGACCCGCGTCGGGCTCGATGGCCGACGCACTCCGCAAGGCCGGCTTCGGCAGCTGACCAACACGCGCAGGGCGCCGCCGGGAGAAACGCGGCGCCCTGCGTGGGATGCTGGGCCGGTGGCAAACGCGGTCGATCCGAAGAACATGTCGTGGATCCCCGGTGGCACCTTCTGGATGGGCTCGGACGACTTCTACCCCGAGGAACGTCCGGTGCACCAGGTGCACGTCGACGGCTTCTGGATGGACACCCATCCGGTGACGGTGGCGGAGTTCCGACGGTTCGTGAAGGACACCGGACACGTCACCGTCGCCGAGACCGCACCCGACCCGGCCGACTATCCCGACGCCGATCCGGCCGACCTGGTCCCAGGTTCGCTGGTGTTCATGCCGCCTCCGGGACCGGTTCCGCTGGACGACTTCCGGCGCTGGTGGTCGTGGGTACCGGGTGCGAACTGGCGGCACCCGGAGGGGCTGGGCAGCAATGTCGGTGGGCGCGAACGGCATCCGGTCACGCACGTCGCGTACGGGGACGCCCTCGCGTACGCGCAGTGGGCGGGCAAGGAGTTGCCCACCGAGGCCGAGTGGGAGTTCGCGGCCCGTGGGGGTCTCGACCGCGCCACGTACGTGTGGGGTGACGAGTTCGCGCCGGGCGGTCGGCACCAGGCCAACACCTGGCAGGGCGAGTTCCCGTGGCAGAACCTCACCGAGGACGGGTTTCCCGGGACGTCGCCGGTCGGGTCGTTCCGACCCAACGGCTACGGACTGCTCGACATGGCAGGCAACGTGTGGCAGTGGACCACCGACTTCCACAGCGCCGACCACAGCGCCTCGGGGCGGAACGTGGCTCCCGCGAGTCCGTGCTGCATTCCCCGCAATCCCAGGGTCGAGGCGGCGGTCCGGCGCGACGGGGAGACGTACCCGCGGCGGGTGATCAAGGGCGGCTCGCACCTGTGCGCACCGAACTACTGCCTGCGGTACCGGCCGTCGGCGCGGCAGGGCGACACCGAGGAGACCGCGACCTGCCACATCGGGTTCCGCTGCATCACCAGGGCGTCGGGACCACGCTGATGCGGCACTGGTTCGAGCACCAGATCGTGGAGACCGGCCGGCTGCCGCTGCTGTTCTTCCTGCTCGGATTCATCGGCGGATTCGTCTTCATCCGGCTGAGCGTGCGGATGATCCGTGCGCAGGTGAAATGGTGGCCCGGCAACATCACGCCCGGCGGACAGCACGTGCATCACGTGGTCTTCGGCGTCGTCGCGATGCTCGTGTCCGGCGTCGCGCTGATCGCAACCTACGAGGACGGCACCCAGGTGTCGGGAGCCGTGTTGGCGGCGCTGTTCGGGATCGGTGCCGCGCTCGTGCTCGACGAGTTCGCCCTGATCTTCTACCTCAAGGACGTGTACTGGTCCGAGCAGGGCCGCGCGTCCGTCGATGCGGTTTTCGCCGCGGTCGCCGTCACGGGGTTGCTGTTGCTCGGCGCACGGCCGGATTCGATCGTCAATCCCTCCGACTTCCGGGACAACCCGAACCCGTGGGTGCGGCTGGCGCTGGTCGTGTCGGCTCTGATCAGTCTCGCGATCGCCGGCGTGGTGATCGCGAAGGGGAAGGTCTGGACTGCTCTGTTCGGCCTGTTCATCTCGCCGATGCTCCTCGTCGGGGCCATCCGGTTGAGCAGGCCCGGGGCACCCTGGGCGCGCTGGCGCTACCAGGACAAGCCGAAGAGGATGGCCCGTGCGGTGGAACGGGAGAAGCGCTATCGAAGGCCGCTGATCAGGGCGAAGATCTACGTCCAGGACCTCGTCGCGGGCAAGCCCAGCGTCGAGCACGCGGTGACGGCGACCGAGGCCGAACTGGAACGCACCGTGCGGCCCGCGCCCGCGCCGACCCACCACGGGTGACCCGTCCGATTTCCCGTCGTACCTGCTGTCTGGCACAATTGTGGGGTTGCCTGCACAGGCGCACCCCTTAATCGGAGTACGAACCAGCCGAGTGCCGTGAGAACGGTGCCGCTCGGGTCCTCTGCTCATGCGAAGAAACGCAAGGATGAATCAATGAACACACTGGACTTCCTGGACGCCCAGTCTCTCCGTAACGACATCCCGGACTTCCGCCCCGGCGACACCGTCAACGTGCACGTCAAGGTCATCGAGGGCTCCAAGGAGCGCGTGCAGGTCTTCAAGGGCGTCGTGATCCGGCGTCAGGGCGGCGGCATCCGCGAGACCTTCACGGTCCGCAAGGTGTCCTTCGGCGTCGGCGTCGAGCGCACCTTCCCGGTGCACAGCCCCAACATCGCCCAGCTCGAGGTGCTGACCCGCGGTGACGTGCGTCGCGCCAAGCTGTACTACCTGCGCGACCTCCGTGGCAAGGCCGCGAAGATCAAGGAAAAGCGCTGAGCTTTCGGCTCACCCGTGCGCTGAGCTTTCAGCTCGTGTCGCACTGAGCTTTCGCGTAAGTCGGATTAGCCCGGCCCAGAATTTCTGGGCCGGGCTAACCTGTTTCGGTGGCAGATACCCCGCAGGAATCGACGGCGCCCAACTATGGCGCGAACGGCCCCGACAGTACGTCGGAGAGGCCGAAGAAGAAGTCCCGCTCCTTCTGGCGGGAGCTCCCCATTCTGATCGGTGTGGCGCTGCTGTTGAGCTTCGTGCTGCAGACGTTCATCGCTCGGGTGTATCTGATCCCGTCGGAGTCGATGGAGCCGACACTGCACGGATGCGCGGGTTGCACGGGCGACCGGATCCTGGTGGAGAAGATCGGCTACCACTTCGGTGATCCGGAACCGGGTGACGTGGTCGTGTTCAAGGGCCCGGATTCGTGGAACGCCCAGTGGACCTCGACCCGGTCGTCGAATGTCGTGGTCCGCGGGATCCAGGAGGTCGGTTCTCTGGTCGGCCTGGTGCCGCCGGACGAGAACGATCTCGTCAAGCGGGTCATCGCGACGGGCGGCCAGACCGTCGAGTGCTGTGACGACCAGGGGCGGGTTCTGGTGGACGGCAAGCCTCTCGACGAGCCGTACGTGGTGACCGACTTCCCGTTCGTCCCCGGGCGCCAGACGTGCGACACCCCCGTCCGGTCGGGCCGCTGCTTCGGCCCGTACACCGTTCCCGAAGGCAATCTGTGGGTGATGGGTGACAATCGGAGCAATTCGGCCGATTCGCGGTATCACGTCGCCGACGAGTTGGGTGGAACGGTGCCGATCGACAATGTGATCGGCAAGGCCGTCGCCATCGTGTTGCCGCCGTCGCGGTGGGGGATGATCGACTCGCCCAATCCGCAGTCCAACTGACCGGCCGCAATACTGGAGAAGTGACGCAAGCGAAGTGAATCGACCGACGTGACCAGGTGGCCGCCCCGCACCGTGATCCGCAGATCCTCCGGTCTGCGGACGATGGAATCCGCCCTCATCCGCACGGGACTCGGTCCCGTCGCCGGAGTCGACGAGGCGGGTCGCGGTGCGTGCGCGGGCCCACTGGTCGTCGCCGCGTGCGTGCTCGGGCCGAAGCCGCATCGAGCGCTCGAAGGTCTGGACGACTCGAAGAAGCTGACCGAGCGGACGCGCGAGGAACTGTTCCCGGTGATTCAGCGGCTTGCGGCAGCCTGGTGCATCATCGAGATCCCCGCAGCCGAGGTCGACTCGCTCGGCGTGCACGTCGCGAACATCGAGGGCATGCGACGGGCGGTGGCGGGGCTGCACCTGTCGCCGGGTTACGTTCTGACGGACGGGTTCCGGGTGCCGGGTCTCGCCGCGCCGTCGCTGCCGGTGATCGGCGGAGACGCGTCCGCGGCGTGTATCGCCGCGGCGAGTGTGCTGGCGAAGGTCTCCCGCGACCGGACGATGGTCGCGATGGACGATGCCATCCCCGGATACGGGTTCGCCGGCCACAAGGGCTACAGCACCGCAGCGCACACCGAGGCCCTCGGGCTGCTCGGTCCGAGCCACGAACACCGCATGTCGTACGCGAACGTACGGTCCGCGATGGGTGGTGCGGCGGGTGCGATGTACACCGCGGCGGTCGGTGCGGGATGATGGGACGTCGACACCCGACACCGGGTTTCCCGGGCAGGCGATACGCAGGAGGACGACCCAACCGATGAGTGCCGAAGATCTCGAGAAGTACGAAACGGAGATGGAGCTCTCGCTCTACCGTGAGTACAAGGACATCGTCGGCCAGTTCGCGTACGTCGTGGAAACCGAGCGCCGCTTCTACCTCGCGAACTCCGTCGAACTGGTCCCGCACAACGCGGACGGGGAGATCTACTTCGAGGTGCGCATGGCCGACGCGTGGGTGTGGGACATGTACCGGCCCGCGCGGTTCGTCAAGCACGTCCGGGTGATCACGTTCAAGGACGTGAACATCGAGGAACTCGAGAAGTCCGATCTGCGTCTGCCCGAGAACGGCCCGTTCGGGGGCTGATCCAGGGCATGTCTCCCAATCCCCGTTTCGGCGCCCCTACCGCCTGATCGCCGCCCTGCTGCGTTGTCGTCGGCACCGATACAACAGCGGTATCGGCTTCTCCTCCGCACAGGGCGGAGCCCGCTGCGCGACTCCTGGGCCTTGCAGGACGACGATCATTTCGCCAGGTGCATCCGAGTGGGACTGGGAGACACGCCCTAGGCGAGCCGGACGCCGCCGTCGACGAAGGTCGTGCGCAGCAGGAACGCCGCCTCGTCGCCGACGACTCCCTCGACGAGTGCGAGGTAGCGGTCCACGAACTCCGGTCCGTGTGGGGCCACGTCGGATCCGTCCGGTTCGAGGTGGTGCGCGAGTTCGTGCAGGATCACCAGTTCGCGCAGCGCCCAGCGGGTACCTGCGCCCGACGTCGGGACGGCGAGGGTGGCGGTGTCGGGTTCGTAGTGCGCCGCGGTGGTTCCGGCACGGTCGCGGACGGTGATCGGTGTCGCGGAGCGAGGCCAGCGGGCCCGCACCCAGTTCAGGGCGAGGACGCGGTCGCAGTAGTTCTGCACCGAGTGGACCGAGGCGAATCGGCGTTCGACCGGCAGCGTGAGCCGCGAGCCGAACAGTTCGACCTGGCGGCCGGTTCCGGCGTCGGCGCGGTCGAAGATGCGTCGCACCAGTGCTTCCGCGTCGTACACCAGGGACCGCTGGGTGTCGCGGACCGTCACGCGAGCCGCTTCCTGGCCCCGGGCAACTCGGGGGACTGCCCGATCCGGGCGTCGCGTCCCGCTCGGTCGCCTGCCCGCCGGGCCTTGTCGGACCGTGCGACACCCGACTGCGGGCCCCGCCACGTACCCCGCGCCTGCGACGTCTGCGAGTAGAAGTCGCGGAGCTCGATCTGCTTGTCGCGCAACACGAGTGCCGTGCCGGTTGCCTCATCCGGATCGGCGCCGACCGCGGTGGCCTCGACGTCGCGTTTCGTCTCCGCGAGCCGCTGCCCGATCCGCGCAGCGAACGCCAGCTGGAAGTTCAGTCGAGCGGTGACCCCAGCGACCGGACGATGCGCGCCGGAGCGTAGATAGGCGTCCGAGGCCCGCACCATCTGCATCAGCAGCGACGAGTACAGGGCCTCGCAGGTGTCGAGGTCCGAGTCGAACCCGTACGCGAACACGCGGGTCGAATTGCTCGCGACATCGCATTTCACGTCGTTGGCGGCGGCGATCGCGACGAACAACTGCACGTACGTGCGCAGCCCCTTGCGGCCGGGTTCGCCGATCGCGATGGCCCGCTGCACCGGTGTCTGACGGCGTTCCCGCGTCGCGGTGTGGGCGCGGGCCACCGCGAGATCGATCGCGGTGACGGTGGCGAGGCGCTGCGCGGCCTCCATGAACGCCTCGGCCTCGTGCGGGTTGTCCGTCGACTCGGCCTGACGGAGCAGCCCACCGATCCGGACCAGCATCTTCTCCGAACTCACCCGGCCCAGGGTAGCGGCTCCCACCGACGGGCCCCGGCTCGCTTGTCGTCAGGCGCGGAGGTAGGCGAGCACCGCGAGCACCCGCCGGTGACCCGCGTCCGACGCCGACAGCCCCAGCTTGGCGAAGATGTTGCCGATGTGCTTGCTCACCGCGGTGTCACTGACCACCAGCCGCGCGGCGATCGACGCGTTGTCCAAGCCCTCGGCCATCAGACCCAGGACCTCGGACTCGCGCGGCGTGAGGGACCGGATCGGGTCGTCGGCGCGGCGCCGACTCATCAGCTGCGAGATCACCTCGGGGTCCATCACCGTCCCGCCCGCGGCGACCCGTCGCAGCGCGTCGGTGAACTCGGCCACCCGGCCGACACGTTCCTTGAGGAGGTAGCCGAGGCCGTTCGCGCCGTCGGCGAGCAGTCCGCTGGCGTACCGGTCCTCCACGTACGCGGAGAGCACCAGTACCGGGAATCCCGGTCGGCGCCGCCGCGCCTCGGCCGCCGCCTGCAGTCCCTCGTTGGTGAACGTCGGCGGCATCCGGACGTCGAGCACCGCCGCGTCCACCGAGTCGAGGGTCTCGAGGAAGGAGTCGGGATTGTCCACCGCGGCAACGACGTCGAACCCTTCGCTGCGCAGCAGCAGGGCCAGTCCCTCGCGCAGCAGTGCATCGTCCTCGGCGATCGCTATCCGCACGGCAACTCCACTCTCAACGTCGTCGGTCCACCGACCGGGCTGTTCAGGTTCACTGTTCCTTCGAAGGCCCGGGCCCGGCGCCGGATGCCGGCGAGTCCGCCGCCGTCCCGTTCCCGCGCGCCGCCGCCGCCGTCGTCGACGACCTCGATCGTGAGGACCTGTCCGGCGCCCGCAGCCGCGGTGCGTACCGTGACTGCGACTCGTGCCGCGCCGCTGTGTTTGACCACGTTGGTCAGTGCCTCTGCGACCACGAAGTACGCCGCGGACTCCACCGCGGCCGGGACCCGTGCGAGCCCGTCGGCGTCGAGCACGCACGGCACCGCGCACCGTCCGGCCAGCGCCGACAGGGAGCCGTCCAGGCCCAGCTCGTCGAGGATCGGCGGATAGATGTCGTGCACCACGGTCCGCAGGTTCGCGAGGGCGTCGGCGGCGGCCTCCTGCGCCCGCGCCAGCTGCGGCAGCGCCTGATCGGGGTTCGTGGTCAGGGAACGTTCGGCGAGCCCGAGCATCATCACCACGCCGACGAGCCGGTTCTGGGCGCCGTCGTGCAGATCCCGCTCGATGCGCCGCAGTTCGGCGGCGTGGGCGTCGAGCGCGGCGGCGCGGCTCTCGGTCAGCGCGCTCACCCGCGCCGCCAACTCCGCTTCCCGTGCCGGCGCCAGGAGCCTGCGGGTGAGCCCGGCCACGCCGCGAGCCATCACCGGGACCAGCCACAGTGCCAGCCCCGCGTAGAGCGCGGCGACCACCGGCATCGCCGCGGCGGTCCACCAGGACGTCACCGGGAACGGGTTGCTCACCGGTTCGCCGGCCGGCATCGCGGACCAATAGGCCGGGACCAGTAGGGAATTCACCACCGCGAGTGGCAGACCCACCGCAAGGACACCCGCGATGGGTGCGAGGAGCGCGTGCAGCAGCACCCACCAGGCGTCCCGCCGAGTCGACGGCGCGGTCAGCAGCCGCCGCGTGGCGGTGAACGTCGGGTCCGCCGGGATCACCGGATAGCTCTGGGACACCGACTCGCCGAGGAACCGGCCGGTGCGGGTCCTCGCCAGACCCGCCCACCATCGCAGCATCCGCACCGCACGGGGTGCGATCAGCCATCCCGGACCGATCACGACGAACACGACGAGCAGCACGCCGACGGGCAGCAGCGCCAGAGAGACGAATCCGGCCGCCCCTTCGACGGCCAGGAAACGGGTCGCCCGCCACCACCTGCGCAGGATCCCGGTCGTCGACATGGATCCCAGCATGCCGTATCGGACCGGGTCGGTCGGTACAGCCAGCTACACCATCGATCGGGTACCTCGGTGGATCGGAATCACGCATCGGCGTCAATAGCGTTGGGAACCATGCAGACATCAACAGTGACCGAAGTTCGGGTCCCGTCCGGTACCGCACTCCGGCTCGACTCGGTGACCAAGACGTACGGCTCCGGCGCGGCGGCCGTCACCGCCTTACGTGGAGTGGACCTGCACCTGACGCGGGGCTCGTTCACCGCGGTGATGGGGCCGTCCGGCTCCGGGAAGAGCACCTTCCTGCACTGCGCGGCCGGCCTCGATCGCCCGACGAGCGGATCGGTGTGGCTCGGCGGTACCGACATCTCGCGGTTGAAGCCGAAGGCGCTCACCAGGTTCCGCCGCGACCACGTCGGCTTCGTGTTCCAGGCCTACAACCTGCTGCCCGCGCTGACGGCCCTGCAGAACATCACCCTGCCGTTGCTGCTGGCGGGCGAGTCCGTCGATCCCGCCTGGCTGGATTTCGTGGTGGACGCGGTCGGCCTCACCGACCTCCGTGGGCGCAGGCCCGCGGAGATGTCCGGTGGTCAGCAGCAGCGGGTGGCCATCGCCCGCGCCGTCGTCACACGTCCCGACGCGGTGTTCGCCGACGAGCCGACCGGAGCCCTCGATTCGCGGACCGGGCGCCAGGTACTCGACCTGCTGCGGCGGACCGCCACGGATCTCGACCAGACCGTGGTCATGGTCACCCACGATCCCGTCGCCGCAGCGCACGCCGACCGGGTGGTGTTCCTCGCGGACGGAGTCTTCGTCGGTCACGTGGACCGGCCGACGCCGCAGCAGGTCGCCGACCACATGACCCACCTCGGGGAGTGGTGACGATGAGGGCACTCGCCCGGGCCGGTGTCCGCGAGCACCGCGGCGGCTTCGTCGGCATGTTCGTCGCGGTCCTGTGCGCCGCGATGCTCGTCACCGGACTCGGGGTGCTGATCGAGTCGGGCATCCGTGGCGGGCTGGCGCCGCAGCGCTACGCCGGTGCGGACGTCGTCGTCGGCGCGCAGCAGCGCCTGGCCGTCCCGGAGGACGTCGACCCGGCGCTGCCCGAGCGGGCCACGCTGCCCGCCGACGTGGTCGGGGAACTCGCGGCGCTGCCGGGGGTCGGCCGGGCGGTGGCCGACACGACCGTTCCGCTGTCGTGGGCGGGGCGGCCGGTGCAGGCGCACGGCTGGTCCGCTGGAGCGATCACCCCGTACGAGATCCGGCAGGGCCGGGCGCCCGCGAGCGCCGACGAGGTGGTCGTCGACGACCGACAGCCGGCCCGGCTCGGTGACCGGATCCCGCTGGCGCACGGCGGCATCGGCGCTGAGTACACGGTCGTCGGCGTCGCCTCCGCGCGGGACGGCGACACCCCGGACCGCGCGGCGCACGTCTTCGTCACCGACTCGCGTGCCGCGGAGTTGTCACCGCGCCCGGACAGGGTGGACGCAATCGCGATCGATGCGGCCGACGGCACGTCCGTTCGGGTCCTGGTGGACGAGATCCGCCGGGCCGCGCCCGAACTCGAGGTCCACACCGGTGCCGCCCGAGGTGACGTCGAGTTCCTCGACTCCGGAGCCGCGCGAGGCGAACTCGTCATGATCGGATCCTCCTTCGCGGGCACCGCGGTGCTGATCGCGATGTTCGTCGTGGCCACCACCCTGTCACTGACGATCGCCGGACGTCGGCGCGAATTCGCTCTGCTGCGCGGAATCGGCGCCACTTCCGGGCAGATCCACAGGCTCGTGGGTCACGAGGTACTGCTGGTCGGCACGGTCGCCGCCGTGGTGGGTACGGTGCCCGGCTACCTGCTGGCCGGGCTGCTGCGGTCCCGGTTCGCCGCCGTCGGGATGCTGCCCACCGACTTCGCCCTGGCGTACAGCCCGCTTCCCGCCGTCGTGGCCGTCGTACTGAGCGTGCTGACCGCGCGGGTCGCCGCGGCGGTCGCCGCCCGTCGACCCGCACGGATCGACCCGGTCGACGCACTGCGAGAGGCGTCGGCCACCCCGGCCACCATCGGTCGTGGTCGGCTGATCACCGGACTGGTCCTCGGCGCGCTCGGGCTGGGTACGTCGATGACGCCCGTCGTCGTGCACGGCGCGGCGGCTGTTGCGGGCGCGGCGAGTTCGGCGGTGCTGCTGATGATCGCGGTCGGGCTGCTGGGGCCGCGGCTGGTCGCGGCCGCGGTGTCGCTCGTCGGGGGACCGCTGCGCCGGTCGGGCCGGCCCGCGCTGGTCCTCGCCGCCGCCAACGCCGGCTGCAATGCGCGTCGGCTCGCGTCCGCGATCATCCCACTGGCGCTCGCGATCGGGCTCGGGTGCGTGCAGGTGTTCGCCCAGACGACAGTCGCGGCGGAGGCGAACCATCAGACGAGGGAAGGCGTCACCGCCGACTTCGTCGTCACCGCACGCGGTTCCGGACTCTCATCCGACGTCGGCGCCGCCGTCGCCGCGATGCCCGGAGTGTCGGCCGCGAACCCGGTGGCCCGGAGCCAGGCGTTGATCCCGCACGGAGTGGGGGAGGAGTCGGTCATCGAGCGGTACGCACTGCAGGGAGTCGACCCCGGCGCGACCGCGGACACCCTGGACCTGAAGGTGGTCGACGGCAGCCTCGACGGGCTCGCCGCGCCGGACACCGTGGCACTGAGCACCGATGCCGCGCAGACGATCGGGGCTCGCGTCGGCGACACCGTCGACCTGCATCTCGGCGACGGCACCCCCGTCGCCGCGGCGGTCGTCGCCACCTACGGTCGCGGGCTCGGTTTCGGCGACGTCACCATGGCGAACGCAGTCGTCTCGGAGCACACCTCCAGCGGGCTCGACGACTCGATCCTGGTCCGCACCGAACCCGGCAGGCAGGGCGAGGTCGGGCAGGCGCTGACCGCGGCCGGGTTCGAGGCGGTCGACCGCGCCGCACTCGGCGCTGCCGGCGAGCAGGAACGGAATGCGCAGTCGTGGACCAGCCTGATCGCACTCGCCGTCCTCCTCGGTTACCTCGCCGTGGCCGTGGTGAACACCCTCGTGATGTCGACCGTCGAGCGTGGCCGCGAGTTCACCTTGCTGCGGCTCGTCGGGTCGAGTCGGCGGCAGGTGCGGGCGATGATGCGCGCCGAATCGGTGATCGTCGTCGTGATCGCCGCGGTGGTCGGCACCCTCGTCGCGCTGCCACCGCTGGTGGGTGTGAGCATCGGGATCTCGGGGCAGCCGATCCCGACGATCTCCCCGGCCGTGTACGGCGGAATCATTGGCGCGACGGTCGTGCTGGGCGCGTTGGCCATCGCGATCCCCACGCGGATCGCCGTCCGGCGGACCTGACGAGGGGCGCAGGCAGCTCGGGTTGTCCACAGCCCCGGATTCCATCCACAGGGCCGGCGAAAACCCTGGTGACTCCGCTGCTTCGGGTGCCGGCGGGGTGCAGGGTCGGGGCATGGCGCGAAATCTGGAGTTGGGGGCGCTCGGCGAGGACTTGGCCGTCGAGCATCTGGTGGCACGGGGTCTGGTGGTGCTGGCGCGCAATTGGCGGTGCCGGTACGGGGAGGTGGACGTGATCGCCCAGGTGGGCGATGCGGTGGTGTTCGTGGAGGTGAAGACCCGCAGCGGTCGCGGTTACGGCACCCCGGCCGAGGCGGTGACGCACGCGAAGCAGGTCCGGATCCGCCGGTTGGCGGCATTGTGGCTGCGCGAGCAGGAGCGTCGGTGGCCGCGGGTGCGGTTCGACGTGGTGTCGGTGGTGCTGGCGCCGGGTTGCGAGCCGGAGTTGACGCATCTCGAGGCGGTGTTCTGATGGCGCTGGGGCGTGCGTACTCGGTCGCGGTGCGGGGTGTCGAGGGGGAACTCGTCGAGATCGAGGCCGATCTGGGTCGCGGGTTGCCGGGGGTGCATCTGGTCGGGTTGCCGGACAGTGCGCTCAAGGAGTCGCGGGACCGGGTGCGGGCGGCGGTGACGAACACCGGTGAGAAGTGGCCGGATTCGCGGATCACGCTGGCGTTGTCACCTGCGACGCTGCCGAAGGGTGGCAGTGCCTACGACTTGGCGTTGTCGTGTGCGGTGTTGGCGGCGGCGGGTGTCGTTCCGGTCGGCGACCTGGACAAGAGCGTGCTGCTGGGGGAGTTGGCGCTCGACGGCCGGTTGCGGACCGTGCGGGGCATCCTGCCTGCCGTGCTCGCCGCGAAGCATGCGGGGTGGACGACGGTGGTGGTGCCGCACGTCGCTCTCGCGGAGGCGGGCCTCGTCGAGGGCATGGACGTGCTCGGTGCGCGGGACCTGCGTGAGGTGGTCGAGTGGCTGCGTGGGGAACTCGTGCTGTCCCGTCCGGCCGTGGTGGATCGGGACGGCGTGCGCGCGGTGCCGGACCTGAGTGAAGTCGCCGGCCAGGACGAGGCGCGGCTGGCGTTGGAGGTCGCGGCGGCCGGGGCCCATCACCTGATGTTGACGGGGCCGCCGGGGATCGGGAAGACGATGCTGGCGCAACGGCTTCCGGGGATCCTGCCTGCGCTCGGTGAAGAGGAGTCCCTGGAGGTGACGGCGATCCATTCGGTCGCCGGGTTGCTGACCGCCGATCAGCCGCTGATCACTGAGCCGCCGTTCGTCGCGCCACACCACACCTGTTCGATCAGCGCGCTCGTCGGGGGTGGGTCGGGGATGGCGCGTC
>NZ_SCOY01000015.1:0-115112 GCF_005503035.1 Rhodococcus sp. Q | reverse complement strand
GGCCCCGACTCCCCCGGCCCCCGCGGCTGCCAAGCCCGTCGTGGCTCCGGCACCGGCCGCCAAGCCCGCCGCGAAGCCCGCGACCAGCGCCTCCGAGCCCGACTCGAAGGTCCTGCGTGGCGCTGCCGCCGCGGTCGCGCGCAACATGTCCGCCTCGCTCGCGATCCCCACCGCCACCAGTGTGCGCGCCATCCCCGCGAAGCTGATGTTCGACAACCGGATCGTCATCAACAACCACCTCGCCCGCACGCGCGGTGGCAAGATCTCGTTCACCCACCTGCTCGGCTACGCGATCGTGCAGGCGGTCAAGGCGTTCCCGAACATGAATCGGCACTTCGCCGAGATCGACGGCAAGCCGAACGTCGTCACCCCCGCGCACACGAACCTCGGTCTGGCGATCGACCTGCCCGGCAAGGACGGCAGCCGCGCGCTGGCCGTCGCCGCCATCAAGGGCACCGACGAGATGAACTTCGTGCAGTTCCACGGCGCGTACGAGGACATCGTCCGCCGTGCCCGCGACGGCAAGCTGACCGCCGAGGACATGTCCGGCGTCACGATCTCGCTGACCAACCCCGGCGGCATCGGCACCGTGCACTCCGTGCCGCGCCTCATGCAGGGCCAGGGCGCGATCATCGGTGCAGGCGCGATGGAGTACCCGGCCGAGTTCCAGGGGTCGAGCAACGAGAAGCTCGCCGAGATGGGCGTCGGCAAGCTGATGACCCTGACGTCGACCTACGACCACCGGATCATCCAGGGCGCCGAGTCCGGCGACTTCCTGCGCACCATCCACAACCTGCTGATCAGCGACGAGTTCTACGACGAGGTCTTCCACTCGCTGCACATCCCCTACGAGCCGGTCCGCTGGCGTCAGGACGTGCCGGAGGGCTCGGTCGACAAGAGCACCCGCGTGCTCGAGCTGATCGCGGCGTACCGTCACCGCGGCCACCTGATGGCCGACACGGACCCGCTGCAGTTCGTCAAGGACAAGTTCCGCAGCCACCCCGACCTCGACGTCACCACCCACGACCTGACGCTGTGGGACCTCGACCGGGAGTTCAACGTCGGCGGCTTCCACGGCAAGGACCGCATGAAGTTGCGGGACGTGCTGTCGATCCTGCGCGACGCGTACTGCCGCCACATCGGTGTCGAGTACACGCACATGCTCGACCCCGAGCAGATGAAGTGGCTGCAGGAGCGGGTCGAGGCCAAGCACGTCAAGCCGACGGTCGCGCAGCAGAAGTACGTGCTGAGCAAGCTCAACGCCGCCGAGGCCTTCGAGACCTTCCTGCAGACCAAGTACGTCGGCCAGAAGCGCTTCTCGCTCGAGGGCGCCGAGTCCGTGATCCCGATGATGGACGCCGTCATCGACCAGTCCGCCGAGCACGCGCTCGACGAGGTCGTCATCGGCATGCCGCACCGCGGTCGCCTCAACGTGCTCGCGAACATCGTCGGCAAGCCGTACTCGAAGATCTTCACCGAGTTCGAGGGCAACATGAACCCGGCGGCCGCTCACGGCTCCGGCGACGTGAAGTACCACCTCGGCGCCGAGGGCACCTACATCCAGATGTTCGGCGACAACGACATCAAGGTCTCGCTCACCGCGAACCCGTCGCACCTCGAGGCGGTCGACCCGGTCCTCGAGGGCCTGGTCCGCGCCAAGCAGGACATCCTCGACAAGGGTGAGGGCGGTTTCACCGTCCTGCCGCTGATGCTGCACGGCGATGCGGCGTTCGCGGGTCAGGGTGTCGTCGCGGAGACGCTGAACCTGTCGCTGCTGCGCGGCTACCGCACCGGCGGCACCGTGCACATCGTCGTCAACAACCAGGTCGGCTTCACCACGGCGCCGGAGCACTCGCGCTCGTCCGAGTACTGCACGGACGTCGCGAAGATGATCGCGGCACCGGTGTTCCACGTGAACGGTGACGATCCCGAGGCCTGTGTCTGGGTTGCCCAGCTGGCCGTGGACTTCCGCCAGAAGTTCAACAAGGACGTCGTCATCGACATGATCTGCTACCGCCGCCGCGGCCACAACGAGGGCGACGACCCGTCGATGACGCAGCCGGCGATGTACGACCTGATCGACACCAAGCGCAGCGTCCGCAAGAGCTACACCGAGAACCTGATCGGTCGCGGCGACATCTCGCTCAAGGAAGCCGAAGACGCCCTTCGCGACTACCAGGGCCAGCTGGAGCGGGTGTTCAACGAGGTCCGTGAACTCGAGAAGTTCAAGCCGGAGCCGTCGGAGTCGGTCGAGCTCGACCAGACCCCGCCCGCGCGTCTGCAGACCTCCGTCGACAAGGAGACGCTCGCCCGGATCGGCGACGCGTTCGTCAACGTCCCCGAGGGCTTCACCGTGCACCCGCGCGTCAAGCCGGTCATCGAGAAGCGCCAGGAGATGTCCCGCGAGGGCAAGGTCGACTGGGCGTTCGCGGAACTGCTGGCATTCGGCTCGCTGGTCGAGCAGGGTGCGCTCGTCCGTCTCGCCGGCCAGGACTCGCGTCGCGGCACGTTCACGCAGCGGCACTCGGTGCTGATCGACCGCAAGACGGGCGACGAGTACAACCCGATCTCCCGGGTCGCGGCGGACGCCGACAACGGCGGCAAGTACATGGTCTACGACTCCGCACTCACCGAGTACGCCGGTGTGGGCTTCGAATACGGCTACTCGGTCGGCAACCCCGACGCCCTCGTGCTGTGGGAGGCGCAGTTCGGCGACTTCGTCAACGGCGCGCAGACCATCATCGACGAGTTCATCAGCTCCGGTGAGGCCAAGTGGGGCCAGCTGTCCGACGTCGTGCTGCTGCTGCCGCACGGCCACGAGGGTCAGGGCCCGGACCACACCTCCGGCCGCATCGAGCGCTTCCTGCAGCTGTGCGCAGAGGGCTCGATGACGGTGGCGGTGCCGTCCACCCCGGCGTCGTACTTCCACCTGCTGCGTCGCCACCACCTCGACGGCATCCGTCGGCCGCTGATCGTGTTCACGCCGAAGTCGATGCTGCGCAACAAGGCTGCCGTCTCGGAACTCGAGGACTTCACCACGGGCAAGTTCCGCTCGGTGTTCGAGGAGCCCACGTACGAGACCGGCGGCGGCGACCGCGATCCGGTCAAGCGGGTGCTGCTGGTCAGCGGCAAGCTGTACTGGGAGCTGCTGGCGCGCAAGCAGAAGGACGGCCGCGACGACGTCGCGATCGTGCGGATCGAGCAGCTGTACCCGCTGCCCGCCCGCCGTCTGCGCGAGACCCTCAAGCGGTACCCGAACGCCACCGAGTTCCGCTGGGTCCAGGAGGAGCCGGCGAACCAGGGTGCCTGGCCGCTGTTCGGTCTGGCCCTGCCGGAGCTGCTTCCCGAGGTGCTGAGCGGCATCAAGCGGATCTCGCGTCGCGCCATGTCGGCACCGTCGTCGGGTTCGAGCAAGGTGCACGCCGTCGAGCAGCAGGAGATCATCGACGAGGCGTTCCGCTGATCGTCCGATGACGTCGCCTCTGCCGTGATGTTGCCACTGAGCCGGGTCGAATTCGCTCCCCAGGAGCGTTTCGACCCGGCTTCGTGGTATCTGGAGATACCCGCGATCGCCGAAGTGTGCAGCCGTGGAATCGAATTCAGCAGTCCCGTGACCGTGATGGTCGGCGAGAACGGGGCCGGGAAGTCGACGCTCGTGGAAGCGATCGCCGGTGCGTGGCAGTCGGGATTCACCGGCGCACAGGACCGGATGTGGTCGTCCGGTACGAGCACCGAGGACAGCGACCTGCCGTGGCACTTGCGATGCGTCGGCGCGCGGCCACGACCGCACGGCGGCTGTTTCCTGCGGGCCGAGTCGATGCATGCACTGTTCTCCGCGGCTGACGCCAACCGCGTGCGTGTCACCGATCAGGGCTTCAACGAGTTGTCACACGGGCAGTCGTTCCTGCATTACGTCGCGGAGCGACCCATCGGTGTCGGACTCTGGATCCTGGACGAGCCGGAGGCCGCATTGTCGTTCCAGTCCTGCCTCGCACTGCTCGGCGTGATCGGCGACCTCGTCGCCGAGGGGTCCCAGGTGATCATGGCGACGCACTCCCCCGTACTCGCGGCGTGCCCCGGTGCCGACGTCTGGGAACTCACCGAGGCCGGCATCGAGCGAACGGACTGGGCGGACCTCGACCTGGTGCGCTCCTGGCGCGCTTTCCTCGACGCGCCCGAGCGCTACCTGCGCCACCTGTGATCGGTCAGCCGCCGCATTCGACCTCACGCAGGCGCGCACGCAGATGGTCCCGCTCGGGGTCGGTGCCGGCCAGTTCGAGGGCGTCTCGGTAAGCCGCGGCAGCTTCGGTGTTCCGGCCGAGCCGGGCCAGCAGCTCCGCTCGGGCCGCCGGGTACGGGTGGTGGCCGCGCAGCCGCGCCTCCCCTGCCAGCGCGTCGAGCAGCTCCAGCCCGGCCTCGGGCCCGTCCCGCATCGCCACCGCGACCGCGCGGTTCAGCTCGACGATCGGCGACGGCGCCAGCGTGCGCAGCACGTCGTACAGCGCGACGATCTGCGGCCAGTCCGTGCCGGGGACGTCGGGCGCCTCGTCGTGCAGGGCGGCGATCGCGGCCTGTACTCCATACGGCCCGGCCGGACGACCGGTCAGTGCGGTGACCACCAGCCCGGCACCCTCGTCGATCATCGCGCGATCCCAGCGGTCCCGGTCCTGGTCCGCGAGCAGCACGAGTTCGCCGCCGCTCCCGGTGCGGGCCTCTCTCCTGGCGTGGATGAGCAGCATCAACGCGAGCAGTCCCGTCACCTCGCCTTCGGCGGGGAGCAGGCGGTGCAGGATCCGCGTCAGCCGGATCGCCTCCTCCGCGACGTCGGGGCGCTGCAGGTCCGGTCCCGCACTGGCGATGTACCCCTCGGTGAAGATGGAGTAGAGGACCTGCAACACCCCGGGAAGCCGACCGGGCAGCTCGTCCGGTCCCGGCACCCGGAAGGGTATTCGCGCGAGCCGAATCTTCTTCTTGGCCCGCACGATTCGCTGCGCCATCGTCGCTGTGGGAACCAGATACGCCCGAGCGACCTCGGGAGTCGTCAGCCCCGCGAGGCACCGCAGCGTCAGGGCGCCGCGGTCCTCCTCGGGGAGTGCGGGATGAGCGCAGGTGAAGAACAGTTGAAGCCGCTCGTCGGGCAGGCCCCCGTCGGCATCGGCCGGCGGCGCCGGGTCGGCGCGGTCCGCCTCGACCTGGAGCACCGCCAGCCGCGCCGCGTAGGTCTGGTCGCGGCGCAACCGGTCGACGGCCCGACGCCTCGCCGTGGTCACAAGCCAGGCGCCGGGTTTGGTGGGGACGCCGTCGACCGGCCACCTCACCAACGCGACTTCGAGCGCGTCGGATGCGACCTCCTCCGCCAGGTCGAGGTCACCGAATCTGCGGACGAGGGTGGCGAGCAGCCTGCCGTACTCCTCACGGAAGACGGCTTCCACGGACGCCTGCGCCCGCGTCTGCTCGGCCATCGGATCAGCCGAAGTCGGCGATCGGCCGGACCACGACGGTGCCGCCGCCGCGGGCACCCGGGCAGCGCGCCGCCCAGTCCAACGCGACGTCGAGATCGGGGACGTCGATGACGTAGAACCCACCGAGCACCTCGCGGGACTCGGCGAACGGCCCGTCCGTCGTGATCGTGCGCTCCCCCGACGCGTCGACCCGAACGGCGGTGGCCGTGACGAGGTCGGCGAGGGATTCACCGGAGACGAAGATCCCCGCATCGTGGACCTGCTTGTCGTAGGCCATCCAGTCCGCGGGTGTGCAGTCGGCCGAGCCGCCTGCCTGCTCGTCGATCTGATCGGCGGCTGCGTTGATGAGCATCAGGTACTTCATGGTTCGACTCCTGTCGTGTCCGTGAGCGTGCGGCGGTTGCCGTACACCATGACGACGAACGAGATACGGCCGAATCGACCGGCCCTGTCGAAAACTCTCCCATCCCGACCGTAGACCGGCCGGATCACCGCGCGGCCAGGAGCACCTCCAGTGCCGCGGCCGTCGCGGGGTGTTCGGTGAGGAGGCCGACGCCGCGGGGCTCTTCGGCGTCGTGCGCCCACACGCCGTCGTAGCCGAGCAGGTCCGCGACGGCGTCGCACGTCGCAGGGTGTGCCGCGAGCAGGTCCACCCGCTCCCCGGCCGCGACGTGCACCGGGACTGCCTCGCTCTGCGACCACGGCGGAGTCCACGCGTCGAGCGCGGGTAGTGCGGCAGGGAACGTGCGTGCCGCCTCGCGGGTGAGCCGGGGCGCCAGGTGCGTCCCGCTCTTCCGGAGAGTGGTTATCAGGGTGGGCAGCCACGGGATCAGCACACCGTCGGGCAGCCGCGCGAAGGCGGTGGAGACGGCTTCGACCACGAAGTCGACGAGGCCGGGGACGGGGTCGAGTGCGTGGACGAATCCACTGAGGTAACGCGGATACGCGGGCAGCGTCAGCAGATTGGACAGCAGGTCGTCACATCGGTCACGCAGCTCCGCGCGGGTCAGTTCACCCAGCTGAATCTGCGCCGCCCACAGCAGGGCGATCCGACTCGGCTCCTCCGGATGCGACTGCCGGACGGCCAGTTCCAGCTGGCTGCGGTCGCAGCCGAGGGAGAGGGCGAGCGACTCCATACCGAACAGGAAGCCGAGCATCGCGGCCACCTGCGGTGTGGTGGCGTCCTCGTCGGTGAACGCTGTCGGCAACAGGGTGCAGTAGTGCGCGTAGCCGGCCTTGACGAACGCCTCGATCCACGCCGGAAGCACAGGGTCGGCGGTGCGGTGGTACGCGAGCAGACGCCGGATCCTGACCAGTACCTCCGGCGCGCCCTCCACCCCGCGTTCCGTGGACAGCACCTCGAGCGCGCGGGCGCCCAACTCACCGGCGAGACGGGGACTCCGCAGGTACAGCGTCGCGTCCTCGACCGTCCCCAGAACCACCGCAGCGGTCGCGCGGGGGTCGTGGGCCGTGCGCCGCAGCCGCTGCTCCAGCACCTGTTCGACGCTGACGCCCTCGTAGCCGAGTTCGATCAGTGCCCGCTGATGGGTGCCGAGCGCCAGATCCCAGGACTCCTGAATCGGCCGCTCCCCCAGCCTCCGCTCGCCCATGATCGGTCGGGCCGCGCCGTGCGGCATCAGGTACCGGAGCATCCAGAGCAGGTCCGAGCACCGTTCCAGGTGCGGGTTCGCGGCGATGTCGAGCAGGGCCCGGCGCACTCCGCGCTGCTGCAGCGGCAGGTTGAGCGGGGACAATCGGTCGTGGACGTCCCGGGCGAGCGGCGGCAGCGCGTCGTAGCCGACCTGGCCGACCCGGTCGCCGCCCATCATGATCTCGACGAGTCGCCGCACGTCGCGGCGCCCGGGAACCACATCCTTCTCGATGCAGGTGATCGCCGCGTCCTGGAAGTCGTACGGCGTCGGCTTCGCGCGGTCGCGCATCCCGGCCAACAGGATCGACGTCTCGAACACGGCGATGGCGTCCGCCGTGGACGCCAGGTAGCCGTTGCGACGTGCGGCGCGGACGATCTCGACCGACCAGCCGAGCAGTTCGGTCTCGTCGAGACGGTCGAGCGTCGGCGGACGCTGCAGGAACCCGGTGAGCGCATCCGTGGGGACGGCATCCGAGATCGGTGCCGGAAGCTCCTTCTGCGGAACACGTTTCGTTCCCGCCTGCCCGTCGAGGCGGAACGGACGAACACGCGTTCGCTTCACGTTCTTCGCCCACTCGGTCGCGGCGATCGACACCGAGCCGCCCGCGAGACCGAACTGCGCCTCGATCGCGGCATGACTCGACGGGATGAGTCCGTGCTGCCACACGCTTCCGCTCGGCGGGGAGATCTCGAAGGTGTCGGTGCCCGCGACGCCGAACTCGGCCACCCTGCTGGCGGCGTGGAAGGCGCCGCACACGTACAGGCAGTCCGCGGGGTCGGTGCCCGTCGCGACGAGGTGCTCGCGCATCCGCGTCCACATGTACCGTTCCCGGTCCTCGTCGACCCGGACGCTGCGCGCGTCACCGGGGGCGAGGCGCCGGAACAGGCTGCCGATCAACGTCATGACCTGCCGGTACGTGTCGTGGTCACTGTCCCCGAGCGGCACCTCGACGTACTGGTGCCACCACTCCGACCAGTGCCGCACCTTCCCGTGCCGCAGCAGGTGTTCCTCGAGTTCCGCGAAACGCGGTCGCAGGTCGCCGATCTCGATACCGATCGCATCGCCGTGCAGGACCGCCTCCTCCTCGGGCGGCGGTGCGTCGGGGTCCGATTCGACGGTCTCGTCCGGCGGAGTGTCGCGGGGCCTCCACTGGAAGACGTGGTCGGACGATCGGTCCACCAACACCAGTTCGACGCCAGGGGTGTCGAGTGCGTAGGCGATCGCCTGGTACTCGGCCGACGCTTCGGTGATGGGGGCAACCACCGACAGCGGCGCCCATTCCTGCGGGAACCCAACGACCTCGGTCGCGAAGGCCTGCACCGCGACTGGCAGCCGGCAGTTGCGCAGTTCCGTCAGCAGCGGCGCCATGTCCTCGCACAGTTCCAGGTACACCACCGTCGGCTGCTTCTCCCGCAGACGCCGCGCCATCGCGACGGCCGAAGCCGGTGAGTGGTGACAGACCGGAAAGATCTCCAGAGGCTCCGCGACCGCCCGGTCGACGTCGTCGACGATGCCGAGGAGGATGCCGGACAGCGCATCGGGACCTCCCGCGAAAGCATCTGCAGCGCTCCGCAACTGGGTGCGGAGCGCATCGAACTCCCCCCGGACGTCCGGAACGTCGATCGACGCGGTCACGACAGGGTGGCGATGGTGTCGCGGCCGCCTTCGAGGAACTCCGGCCACTGACCGCCCTCGTCCTTGCTGCGCGGCTCGACCACCCCGTGCAGGTACTTGTTGAGGATCGCGAGATCCTCCGGCTGGCGCCGGGCCAGCGACCCGACGAGCGATGACGCCAGTGCGCGGGCGGACAACTCGCTGTCGCCGAAGAAGTTGCTGTGCAGGATCGCGTCCTCGAGGACGCCGATCTGCTCGGCAGTGGACAGCGCGGACTCCAACTTCTCGTCGTCGCTGCCCGCGGCGGTCGCGGCGGCACGCAGGTCGGCGAAGCTGCGGAGCAGCACGTCGAGCAGCGTCGGCGGGACGTCGAGTTCGATCTCGTGACGGCGCAGGAGTTCCTCGGTGCGGAAACGGACGATCTCGGTTTCGCTCTTCTTGTTGGTCACCACCGGGATTCGGACGAAGTTGAAGCGCCGTTTGAGGGCCGACGACAGGTCGTTGACGCCGCGGTCGCGACTGTTGGCGGTCGCGATGATCGAGAAGCCGGGCTTGGCGAAGACGATGTTGTCGCTGTCGAGTTCCGGCACCGAGATGTACTTCTCCGACAGGATCGAGATGAGGGCGTCCTGCACGTCGCTGGTCGAACGGGTGAGCTCCTCGAATCGGCCGATCGCACCGGTCTCCATCGCGGTCATGATCGGCGACGGGATCATCGACTCCCGTGACTGTCCCTTCGCGATGACCATCGACACGTTCCACGAGTACTTGATCTGATCCTCGGTGGTACCCGCGGTGCCCTGCACCACGAGCGTCGAGTTGCGGCTGATCGCGGCGGACAACAACTCGGCGAGCCAGCTCTTTCCGGTGCCCGGGTCGCCGATCAGCAACAGCCCACGGTCGGACGCGAGGGTGACGATGGCGCGCTCGACGAAACCGCGGTCACCGAACCACTTCTGGGCGATCTCGCGATCCAGTCCGTCGGAACGGTCGGAGCCGAGGACGAACAGCCGCACCATCTTCGGGGACAGTCGCCACGCGAACGGTTTCGGGCCGGTGTCGATCGACTCGAGCCAGTCCAGCTCCTCGGCGTACTTGTGCTCGGCGGGGGCGCGCAGCAGGTCGGACATGTCGTTGCCTTTCTAGGTCAGGAAAGTCTTGAGCTCGTGGACGAGCTTGCCGATGTGGCCGGAGACGATCGGGGCACCGAGGTCCTTGAACCGGTCCCGGAACCACGGGTTGACGCTGCCGCGCCCCCCGCTGGTGACCGAGCCGACCGGGATGAACTTGGCGCCGGAGCGGTGGATCGCGGTCATGGACTCGAAGAGCTGCTCGACCCTGGTCTCGTAGAAGTCGGAGATCCACACCACGACCGTGTTGCGCGGTTCGGCAATCTTCGACTGGGTCAGCGACATGGCGACCATGCCGTCGTTGCCGCCACCGAGTTTGGTGCGCAACAACATCTCGAACGGGTCGTGCACCCACGGGGTGAGGTCGAGTGCCTGCGTGTCGTACGCGATGAGGTGCACGTCCACCTTCGGCAGACCCGCGAAGATCGACGCCAGGATCGCGCAGTTGACCATCGAGTCGACCATCGACCCGGATTGGTCGACGACCACGATCAACCGTTGCGGCGTCGTCCGCCGGGACGTGTGACGGTAGTAGAGGCGATCGACGTACAGCCGCTCGTCCTCCGGGCTCCAGTTCGGGAGGTTCTTCCACACGGTGCGGTCGAGATCGAGGTTGCGGTAGACGCGTTTGGGTGGGATCGAGCGGTCGATCGTGCCGACCGTCGCACTCTCGACCTCGTTGCGAAGCACCTCGGCGACCTCGTCGACGTACCGGCGGATGAGGGACTTCGCGTTGGCCAGCGCGACACCGGACAGGTTGCTCTTGTCCCGCAGCAACTGCTCGATCAGCGACATGCTCGGCGTCAGCCTCGCGGCGAGGGCTGGGTCGGCGAGCACCTCACGCAGCTGCATCCGGTTCACCAGATCGGCCTCGAGGGAACCCAATTCGGGTCCGAGCGGACCGCTGCGGTCGCCGGGCGCAGCTCCGAGCGCACGCCGGAGCCACCCGGCATCGGACTGCCACCGGCCCAGTTGCTGTGCGGTGACGTTGCCGGAGCCGGTCGCGAAGACGTTCAGGAGCACCTTCGACGCCAGCGCGGCGCGACGCACCTCGGCCTCCCGGTCCCGCTCGGTGTCGGTGTCCGCGACCATCAGTCCGTCGAACTCGGTGGCCAGGTCCGGGTGACGCTGCACCACGGAGTCCACGGACGCCTGCGGGTCGAGCACGGCAGCCGGCAGACCGATGTCGTCGACGACGGCGAGGCTCGCCGATTCGAGCGACGCCTGCTCCTCGGGGTCGAAGAGCCGGGAGAGCAGGCGCCAGTAGAGAACCTGGCGGCGGTTGTCGTCGGCGGTCATGCGCGCAGCAGCTTTCCGGCCCGCTCGCGAAGCGCGTCGACCGCTGCAGTGGCGGCCTTCTCCGCCTTCGCACCCACCTTGTCGGTGGTGCCCGCGGCCCAGGCGCCTGCGTGGACGGCGACCGTCTTGCGCTTCACGACGGCGAGGACGGCCAGCGGTTGCACCACGAACGCACCGTCGTCCCACCGGAGAAGCCCGATGCACGCGGTCGACGCCGCGACCGTCGCGGGCGTCAGCGGGCCCGCCGCGGGGATGCGATCCGTGTCGACCGGAATCCGTTGTCCGGCAATGGTGAATGTCAGTGCCTCGGGTTCACCTTCGACGGTGTATCCGTCCAGGAAGACCGGCTCGGCGATCCGCGCGGGGTGCCGGTCGAGCGGTGCGACCGCCGCCGCGGTGGCGGTGGGCAGGACCAGCCGGGCCGTGGCGAAGGGATCGGCGTCGGCGGCGCGCGTGGCCAACTCGTCCTGCCAGAGCAGGTCACCCTCCGCGGTGATCGGCATGTCCGCGACCTCGACCGCGTGGGCGTCGCCGGCAGCGGCGAGCAGGGACAGGTGCGGCCGGAGCAGTTGCCACACACCGGCACCGACGACCGTTTCCGGTTTCGGCACCGACACGCTCGCCCGCACCAGTCGCGGTGCGCCTCCGTCTGCAGGTTCGAACACCGCGTGAACCTGGGCCTGCGCCGCCGTCCCGTGCTCGTGCAGATCGACGCCGAGCGGCAGGAGACGACCCGTGACAGTTCCTGCGGCGGGCGAGTCGGCGACACCGGACCGGGTCAAGAGCATCGCCCGGGACCACAGGTCGCCCCACCGGCGGGCCGGAATCCGGTGCAGCGACGCCCCCGGACACGAGGCGGCGAGTTCGGCGGCGAAACCGTCGAGGACGGTGGCGAGGCGTCGCAGCGCCGGGTCCGGCAGCATCGCGGTGACGACCGGCGTCGCGCCTGCGATGAGGTCGGCGTCGATGCCCTGCCAACCGGAGCGCGCCAGGTCGGACAGCCACGCGCAGGCGGCGTCCTGCAGGTTCGACGGGATGGCCGCGGCGGGGGGTGCGGACTCCCACTCGTCCACTGCCCTGCCGGTTGCGGCGGCGACCCTGTCCGTCAGCGCGTCGTGGACCGAGCCGAGCAGCGCGGTCCGGGCGGCCGCAAGCGCGAGAAGGTGTTCCGGGCCCGCGGTGCCCGCCGCGGCCTTGTCCGCCGCCTCCGCGACGCGTGCGGCCAGCGGTGTTCCGGTGACACTCGCGGCGAGCCGGGTGAGGTCGGCGGCCTGCGCGGGCTGGGGCCGGAGCAGACCGGCGACGAGCACCCGATCGACGGCGTCGACGGCAGCCAGCGCGTCGTCCAGACCCGCGATGGCGCCGGCGAGGAGGTCGGCGCGCATCAGCGCACCGCCCCGGTCGTCGGGAACCAGTGCAGTTCCGGCACCGGCGTGGTGGTCGGCGGGTGTTCCAGGTAGGTGAGGTGGCGCAGGAACTGACTGAACACGGCGGCCGCGGCGGTGCCGTCGGCGCGGGACGGGCCCGCGTCACGCATCCGCTCGGCGATGTCCCGGCCGGTCGGCTGCTCGCCGGTGACGTCGCCGGTGACGTCGACGCGCAGGTAGCGCGCCACCCGGTCGACGCCGTACTGGAGCGCGGCCTCGTCGATCAGGGTCGCGATGTGCTTGCAGAAGGTGCCCCGGGCCCCGCCACAGGGCCGATTGTTGTTGGTACTGCACGCGAATTCGTAGCTGCCCGCGGACACCGACGAGACGTAGACCCGCCCGATGTCCGAACCACTCGACACGACCCCCTGCAGACGTCCGTCGGCGAGTTCTACGAAGGGCACCTTCGCCAACGTCCGGGGACGGGCGGGCGGCAGCACCCGCACCATGCTGGAGGACTCCCAGTCGGTCAACGCACCACTCCTCGGCTTCGGTTCGGCGAACTCCCGCAACGTAGCGGAGTCGTCCGACAACTCAGCCGAGGAGTCCGATCGCCGCCGAGGCACCGAGCGCGACGGCGGGTAACGCGGCGACGTGCAGATCGATCAGTTCGTCGCGCGGAATCCTCGGGTCGCGGAGCCAACTGATGGTGGCCTCCTCCACGAAGGCGATCCAGCCGCGCACGGCGAGGGCGATGCGGGCGTCGAGTTCGATACCGAGTCGCGGCAGGTGGGTGACGATGCGCTCGGCCATCACGGCGCGGGTGTTCTCGAACTCCTCGCGCATCGCCTCGTCGCCGCTCGCGCTGCCCCGCAGCATCGAGACGTAGGTGCCGCGGTTCTCGGTGACGTAGTCGACGTAGGCCGTGACGGCGCCGCGAAGCATGTCCATCGGTTCGAGCGTGGGGTCGGGTTCGGTGTGAGCGAGCATGTCCGCGCTGGTGTACCGGACGATCGCCAGGTGGAAGTCGTGCTTGGAGGAGAAGTAGTGGAACAGCAGTCCGCGTGACACACCTGCCTGGTCGGCGATCTCCTCGACCGAAATCTGTTCGAGCGGGCGCTCCGCGAGCATCCGGGCGCCGAGTTCGAGAAGCTGGGCACGCCGCTCGTCCGGGCTCATCCGCGTGCGCTTGGTCGCCTCCATGACGCAGAATCCTACTGAACAATGCTCAACAGACTGTTGACCAACGCTCAGTAGCCCCATATCCTTCGATACATGAGTCTTCCAGTTACAGGTACTGCCACGACGCCGGAGACCACACCGCGCGAGGTCGACACTCTGATCATCGGCAGCGGATTCGCCGGCCTCGGCGCCGCCGTCAAGCTCAGCCAGGAGGGCAAGACGAACTTCGTCGTCCTCGAACGGGGCTCGGACGTCGGCGGCACCTGGCGCGACAACACGTATCCCGGCGCGGCCTGCGACGTCCCGTCGCACCTGTACTCCTACTCGTTCGCGCTCAATCCGGACTGGACGCGCTCGTTCTCGCCGCAGCCCGAGATCCAGCGCTACATCGAGTCGGTCTCCCGCAAGTACAACGTGCTCGACAAGCACGTATTCAACTGCGACGTCCGGTCCGCCACCTGGAACGCGGACACGGCACGGTGGGTTGTCGAGACGTCGAAGGGCACCTTCGCGGCGAAGATCGTGGTCAGTGCCGTCGGTGCGCTGTGCGAGCCGTCCCTGCCCGACATCAAGGGCATCGAGGGCTTCACCGGCGAGATCTTCCACTCCGCTCAGTGGAACCACGACTACGACCTCACCGGCAAGCGCGTAGCCGTCATCGGCACCGGCGCATCCGCCATCCAGATCGTCCCGCAGCTGGCGGCCAAGGTCGACCAGCTCGACGTCTATCAGCGCACCGCGCCGTGGATCCTGCCGCGCGCCGACCGCGAGTACACCGCCGTCGAGAAGTTCGCGTTCAAGTACGTGCCCGGCTTCCAGCGCCTGTCACGCCTCGGCATCTACCTGATGCGCGAGACGCAGGTCGTCGGACTGGCGAAGGCCCCGGTGTTCATGAAGCCGCTGCAGTTCGCGGCGGAGCAGCACCTGCGCAAGCAGATCAAGGACAAGGCGCTGCGGCGCAAGGTGACCCCGAACTTCCAGATCGGCTGCAAGCGCATGCTGATCTCGAACAACTACTACCCCGCACTCGCGCAGCCGAACGTCGACCTCGTCACCGACGGCATCACCGAGGTGACCGCCACCGGCGTCGTCGACGGCACCGGCCGCACCCGCGAGGTGGACGCGATCGTGGTCGCGACCGGCTTCCACGTGACGGACTCGCCCACGTTCGCAGGGATCTTCGGCCGGGACGGCCGCTCGCTCGCCGACGTCTTCGACGCCACCGGCCAGCAGGGCTACAAGGGGTCGAGCATCGCGAACTTCCCCAACATGTTCTTCCTGGTCGGCCCGAACACCGGCCTGGGCCACTCCTCGATGGTGTTCATGATCGAGTCGCAGCTGAACTACGTCGTCGGCGCGATCAACGTCGTCGAGCGCAACGACATCGCCACGATCGAGGTGCGCCAGGACGCGCAGGACCGCTACAACCGCGAGGTCCAGGACAAGCTCGAATCCAGCGTGTGGAACAACGGAGGCTGCGCCAGCTGGTACCTGGACAAGCACGGCAACAACACCACGCTCTGGCCCGGGTTCACCTTCGAATTCCGCAACATCACACGGAAGTTCGACCTCGAGGCGTACGACAGTGTCAACGTGGCCGACCTTCCCGCCCCCACCCCGGTCGCGGTGCCGACCGCACCCGACAACGACGACGACAAGGTGAGTGTCCAATGAGTGAGTTCGCAGGCAAGGTCGTCGTCATCACCGGCGCCGGATCCGGCATCGGCCGGGCGCTCGCGCTGAACCTGGCGAAGCAGGGCGCGAAGCTGGCCCTGTCCGACCAGAACAGCGTCGGTCTCGCCGAGACCGTCACGCAGGTCAAGGCGCTGGGCGCCGACGTCAAGGCCGATCACCTCGACGTCACCCAGCGCGAAGCCGTCCTCGAGTACGCCGACGCGGTCGTGGCGCACTTCGGCAAGGTCAACCAGATCTACAACAACGCGGGCATCGCGTACCACGGCGAGTTCGTCAAGTCCGAGTTCAAGGACATCGAGCGCGTCATGGATGTCGACTTCTGGGGAGTCGTCAACGGCACCAAGGCCTTCCTGCCGCACCTGATCGCGTCCGGCGACGGTCACGTCGTCAACGTCTCCAGCCTGTTCGGCCTCCTCGGCATGCCGGGCCAGAGTGCGTACAACGCAGCGAAATTCGCGGTCCGCGGATTCACCGAGTCGTTGCGGCAGGAGATGCTGATCGCGAAGAACCCGGTCAAGGTGACCTGCGTGCACCCCGGTGGCATCAAGACGGCCATCGCCCGCAACGCGATCGCGGGCCCGGGCGAGGATCTCGCGACGTTCTCCGAGTTCTTCGATCGCAAGCTCGCGCGCACCTCCCCGGAGGAAGCGGCGAACGTCATCGTCAACGGCGTGTGCAAGGGCAAGGCGCGGGTGCTGATCGGTGCCGACGCCAAACTGCTCGACGCGTGGGTGCGTCTGGTCGGCTCCGGCTACCAGCGGATCGTCGCCGACATCGCGGGACGCGTCATGCCGAAGGGACGATAGGCGATGGTGTACCTGCCGTTGCCGCTGGTGGCCGCCTCGCTCACGCCGTTCTACCGGCTCGCACTGCACCCGTCGCTCCCCGCAACGGCGGCGCGACGCGTCATCGATGCCGGTTCGGCGCTGCAGGCCCTGCCCCGGGACACGGTGGTCCGGAAGCTGACCCTTGCGGGCAGGCCCGCGGAGCGGATCACGGTGGGCGCGACGGAACGTCGCTCCGCGATCCTCTACCTGCACGGCGGCGGGTACACCCTCGGATCGCTCGCGACGCACCGGTCGGGGGCCGCACACCTCGCGAAGGAATCGGGCGCGGCGGTCTTCGTCCTCGAGTACCGGCTGGCACCCGAGAATCCGTTCCCCGCCGGTCTCGAGGACGCGGTCGCCGCCTACCTCGAGCTCCTCGGCGAGCACGGTTTCACACCGGACACCCTTGCGATCGCCGGGGATTCGGCAGGCGGCGGACTCACGCTCGCCACCACGAGGCGACTCGTGGACCGGTATTCGGTGAAGCCCGCGGCCCTCGGTCTGATCGCGCCGTGGGTCGATCCCGGTGCGCGCGATGCCCCGTTCGACCGCGACACCGTCATCAACACGGGATGGTCGTACAAGGCAGCGGAGGCCTACCTCGGCGGCGGTGACGCCACCGACCCCGGGTACGCGCCACTGCTCGGGGACCTGTCCGGACTGCCGCCGACGCTCGTCCACGTCGGCACAACCGAGGTACTGCATTCGCAGGTCGTCGAGCTCGTCGACAAGATGCGAGCGGCGGGAACACCCGTCGAGTTCACCGAGTACCCGACACTGTGGCACGTCGCGCATCTGCAGGCGTCCCTGGTCCGGGAGGCCGCGGATGCGGTGCACGAGATGGGCGACTTCCTCCGGACCCGGCTCGCGCCCCAGCCCGTCTGACGTATCACCGTGCGGCGAGCCAGTCACCGGCCACCTGGCCGGGGCTGCGCTCGCCGCCGCGGACCTCGTCACCCATGTCGGCCAGGTCTGTCGACGTCAGCTCTCCCGCAACGACATTGAGCGCCTTGATCTGCGTGGTCGTCAGCGCACCGGTCCGCATCAGGGGTACGACGTTCTCCGCCGCCCGGTCCCCCACCTCGCCGGTCACGGAGGGGTCCTCCGCCAGTCCGTAGTCCGACACCGAGACCCCCTGGGGAAGAGACCTGTTCAGCTCGTCGAACACGTCGTCGGGGTCGGTCACGGTGGCGGCCGGATTGAACTGCAGGAGCAGCGATCCGGTGTACTCGGGCACCAGCGTCACCTCCCCGGAGTCCAGCAGTGCCAGGGTCTCCTCGTCGCCGAGGCCGAGTCGGGTGTCCACCGGCGAACCGGTCCCCCGCAGCACGCCGGCGTAGATCTCGGCGAGGACCCTGCTCTCGGCGGACTCGCCGGAGCCGACGGTGATCGAACCCGGCGCTGGGTCGTCGGTGAGCGCACTGCCAGAGCACCCGGCGACGGCCGCCGCCACGACCAGCGCCCCCGCCACCACACTCAACGCCCGCATCTCCACCGTCCGTCACGCCCCTCTCGTCACCGTGCGCGGTCCTACCCCGGGTCCCGTCGCTCTGCTCGCCCACCATCGTCGCACCGCGCCTGCCCTGCGAGAAACGCCAGGATGCGTTCGTTGACCGCTCCCGGCTGCTCCAGGTGCAGGAAGTGACCCGCTCCGCGAACGAGGTGAACCTGGCTGCCTGCCGGGAGCGATTCGCCGACGAGCGCCGCGAATCGGGGATCGATGCAACCGTCGTCGGCTCCGTGCAGGTAGAGGGTCGGGACCACCGGGAGCCGCATCTCCGCACCGGCCCAGCGCCGGTAGCGCGCGGGAACCCGAGGCAGCGGCCGCGCCACGCACCGGTAGTAGCCGATGACCGCGCTGCGGTGGGCGGCGTCGCCGATCGCCGCCATGACCGCGGGCAGGTCGGCGCTTGCGTCGTAGCCCGGCGACCAGTCCGACCACAGCCGGCGAATCAACGGTTGCGCGTAGCGTTCGGGCAGTACCGGGATCTGGTTGAACAGCGTGTACCAACTGTTGCGCACCTGCCGCGGAAGCATCGGCAGCGCGGCCCTCTTCCGCAGCGATCGGAACGGTGGGACCGCGAGTGCCACCGACGCCGTGAACGGCGAATCGGGGTGCGCGGCAAGCGCGTTCGCGGTGATCGCACCCCAGTCGTGGCCGACGATCACCGCATCCGTTCCGCCACCGAGATGCGCATGGATCGCCGCGGCGTCGTCCATCAGCGCGGCGATGTGTCCGCTGCGATCGGCAGGCACCGCCGAAGGTGCGTAGCCGCGGGTGAAGGGGGCCACCACCCGCCAGCCCGCGTCGGCCAGCGCAGGGCCCAGGTGCCGCCAGGTGTGCGCGGTGTCCGGGAAGCCGTGGAGCAGGACGACGAGCCGCCCCGTCTCGGGGCCCCAGGTGAGGGCGCGGAGACGGACGGCGACCAGATCGAGGGTGATCTCACGCATGACAACCATCCTGATGCCGCATGCACCGACGAGTGAGGGGAATCCTCGACCCGGATCACGCCGGGCGAGGATTCCCCTCATCGTGTGGTTGCGCCGGAACCGGGCGCACCCTGGAAGTGCTACTGCGCGGCGACACCCTCGTCGCGGGCCGCCTTCGCGACAGCCTCGGCGACCGCCGGAGCGACGCGCGGGTCGAGCGGGCTCGGGACGATCTTGTCGACGGCGAGCTCGTCCGCGACAACGGACAGGATCGCCTCGGCGGCGGCGAGCTTCATGCCCTCGGTGATCCGGCGGGCGCCGGCATCCAGGGCACCCTTGAACACGCCGGGGAAGGCGAGCACGTTGTTGATCTGGTTCGGGAAGTCGCTGCGGCCGGTCGCGACGATCGCGGCGTGCTTGCGCGCGATGTCGGGGTGGATCTCCGGGTCCGGGTTGGACATCGCGAAGATGATGGCGTCGTCGGCCATCGTCGCGATGATCTCCTCGGGAACGGTGCCGGCCGAGACGCCGAGGAACACGTCGGCGCCGTCGAGGGCCTCGACGATGCCACCGGTGCGGCCAGCCGGGTTGGTGCGAGCCGCGAGGTCGGCCTTGATCTCGTTCAGGTCGTCGCGACCGCTCGAGACGATGCCCTTCGAGTCCAGCACCGTGATGTCGGCGATCCCGGCGAGGAGCAGGATGTTCGCGCAGGCGACACCGGCTGCGCCTGCGCCGGAGATGACGACGCGCAGCTTCGTGATGTCACGGTCCTGGACCCGGGCCGCACCCTTGAGGGCGGCGAGCGCGACGATCGCGGTGCCGTGCTGGTCGTCGTGCATGACGGGGCAGTCGAGTGCCTCGATGACGCGCTTCTCGATCTCGAAGCAACGCGGAGCGGAGATGTCCTCGAGGTTGACGGCGCCGAAGCTCGGGCGCAACCGGATCAGGGTCTCGACGATCTCGTCGGGATCCTTGGTGTCGAGGACGAGAGGGATGGAGTTCAGGCCCGCGAAGTTCTTGAACAGCGCCGACTTGCCCTCCATGACCGGCAGCGACGCGCGAGGACCGATGTCGCCGAGGCCGAGAACGGCGGAGCCGTCGCTCACGACCACCACGAGGCGGTTGGTCCACGTGTAGCGGTCGGCGAGGGTCTCGTCCGCGGCGATGGCGCGGCTCACCTGGGCGACGCCCGGGGTGTACGCGATCGACAGCGCGCGCTGAGTGTCGAGGGGGGCAGTCGTCTCGACCGAGAGCTTGCCGCCGACATGGCCGGAGAAGATCTCTTCGTCGGTCAGCTCAACCTTGGCCGGGGTGGTTGCTTCAGTCACGAGAGACACGATGACACTCCTACTTACGGCGCCACCACTCGGGGGCGGGTTACTGGGAAGTAGCAGCGGCGAAGGTTGTTTTTCGACGCAGCCGCAGGTTTTCGTACTTTCTGGTGAACGCTCAGAGGGTGCACGATCGGAGCCCGATCGGTCTACTGGATGGGCACGCGCCTGTGAGGTTCGATGACGCCGAGCGGGGTGGGCTCGGGTACTGAAATCTGCTGCTTGTTGAAATCGACTTCGCGCCCCCGCCGGGCGGTGGCACCGGCTCTGGGGTGCAACAAGTCTGCCATCGACTGCTCACCGCTGGCAAATCTCACTGGTGAACACGGAATTCGGTGAGCTAACCCCACCACTGTGTCCACAGCAGAGCCCCTGTGACCAAGAACACCAGCAGTGACCCGATGACGGCCACACCACCCCGGCGATGGTCGGCGTACCGCTGGGCCACGACGACCGTGACCGCCGCAACGACGTGCGCGACCACCGACTCCGTGCCCGGCCCCGGAAACCCGCGACGCGGGCCCAGCCAGGCCGTCACCACGACCACCAGTGCGAGCACCACGACGCCCGCCGCGACCGAGCCGCTGAGCCCCTGCAGTGCGCGGGCCGGGCCACTACGTCGACTCGCCCCGGCACGGCCCGGCACGGGCCGGCCGGGGGTGCGAATGACATCTGTCGGCGGCTCGCGGTCGGGGTCGTACTCGTCGACCCGGTACCCGTTCATCCGGTCACCACGCCGGCCCCGGACGCCGACGCCACGATCCGGTCGTACTGGCCGGGGTCGGTGACGAACTCACCGAGGACCACCGACTTGTTACGACCGTGGTAGTCCGAGGAACCGGTCACGATCAGGTCCAGGTCGGCCGCGATGCCGCGCAGGATCCGCTGGTCCGCGGCACCGTGGTCGTGATGCGCGATCTCCACCCCGCCGAGCCCGTCCGCGACGAGTTCGCCGATCTGGTCCATGTCCATCAGCCTGCCGCGTGACGAGGCCCGCGGGTGCGCAAGGACGCTGACGCCGCCGGCCTGCGCGACCATCCGCACCGCGTCCGGGAGTGGGGTGTCGTTCTTGTGCACGTAGTACCGGCCACCGGTCCGCAGCAGGTCGGCGAACGCCTCGTCGACCGACCCGACGACACCCGCGTCGACCAGCGCGCGGGCCAGGTGCGGGCGCCCCACCGCCGGGCCCGCGGCGGCCATCACCGCAGCCGGGTCGATCGGCAGTCCGTCCGCCGCCATCTTCTCGGCCATCGCGCGCAGCCGCGAGGTCCGCTCGGCGCGGAGCCGCTCACGTTCCCGGGCGAACGCGTCGTTCGTGGGGTCGAACAGGTATGCCAGCAGGTGCACGGCGACCGGCCTGCCGTCCTCGCCGCGTCCCGTGCAGGACATCTCCATCCCCCGGACCAGGGCGACTCCCGACGGGAGGGCAGCGGCCGCCTCGGCCCATCCGGCGGTGGTGTCGTGATCCGTCAGCGCGACCACGGCCAACCCTGCCTCCGCGGCACCGCGAACCACCTCGGCGGGGCTGTCCGTGCCGTCCGAAGCGGTCGAATGGGTGTGGAGGTCGATACGCACCCCGCCATTGTTCCAGGCCGGACGGCGCCGCCGCCGGGCGGTTCCAGGCCGGACGGCGCCGCCGCCGGGCGGTTCCAGGCCGGACGGCGCCGCCGCCGGGCGGTTCCAGGCCGGACGGCGCCGTCACCGGACGCTCCAAGCCGGTTCGCCCGGCCGCCGGGTGCCGCACCGCGACAGTCGCGACATAGGATGAGCAGCAACAATCCCCGCGACCGGGAGGTGCCGCCCGTGCCGTCCATGCCGCCGATCCCGTCGCTCCGGTCGTCGCGCGGCGCAGCGCGTCCTCCCCTGCCCGCCATCCGCGTTCCCGCCGCCCGCGCCATCGTGGACTGCGGGGTCTACGTCGACGGACACCGCCTGCCGGGACGGTTCACCCACTCGGCCGCGCTCGCGGAGGTGCGTGAGCGCAGAGCCGGCTTCGTCTGGGTGGGCCTGCATGCTCCCGATGTGCACCAGATGAATTCCGTAGCAGAGGTTTTCGGCCTGCACGAGCTGATGGTCGAGGATGCGGTGCACGCCCACCAGCGACCCAAGCTCGAGGTGTACGACGATGTGCTGTTCCTGGTGTTGCGCACCGTGAACTACGTCGAGCACGACTCCATCTCCACGGCGCGGGAAATCGTCGAAACCGGGGAGATCATGATCTTCCTCGGTCGCGACTTCGTCGTCACCGTTCGGCACGGCGACCATTCCGGGCTCGCGGGGGTGCGCGCCGCGATGGACGCGGATCCGTCCCGGCTCTCCCGTGGCCCGAGCGCGGTCCTGCACGCGATCGCCGACCACGTCGTCGACAGCTACCTGGCCGTCACCGATCTCGTCGAACACGACGTCGACCTATTGGAAGAGGACGTGTTCAGCGTCCGCCAGATCGACGTCGATTCGATCTACCTCCTCAAGCGGGAGATCGTCGAGTTGCGCAAGTCGGTCACACCGCTCGGCACACCACTGCAGCGACTGAGTCAGGAACCGAGCCTCGGTGTGCCGAAGGAGGTTCGGCGATACCTGCGCGACGTGCAGGACCACCACACGATCGTCGCCGAGCGGGTGTCGGAGTTCGACGAGATTCTGAGCACCCTGGTGGAGGCGGCGCTCGCGAAGGTCGCGGTGCAGCAGAACACCGACATGCGCAAGATCTCGGCATGGGTTGCGATCGCGGCGGTCCCGACGATGCTCGCGGGTATCTACGGCATGAACTTCGAGCACATGCCGGAACTGGGGTGGACGCTGGGCTATCCCGCGATCCTGACGATCATCGCGGCATCGTGCATCGGACTGTTCGTCACCTTCCGGCGCAACAACTGGCTATAGGGACGCCTGGCCACGTCGCGGATCTCGGACGTCGATTCCCGCTTCGGCCCATGCGTCGCGGAGCGCCGCCGCACCGCGCAACCGAACCCACGCCGCCTCGGTTCCCGTGATCGGCACCGCGTCCAGGAACTGCACCGGGTCCGCAGGCTCCGGCAGGGAGAGTGACTCGACGGCACTGTCCCCCAACAAGATTGCGGTGAACGGGGCACCCTTCCACAGAGGCTCGCCGAGGTCGAGGAGTCCGTCCACGGCGAGGACGACACCCTCCACCGCAGGCGCCGCGGCGAGTATGGCGAGGGACCGGTGCACGCCCGACGCCACGTCGAGTCCGCCGCGCAGGGTCAGGACCAGCTCGGCTCTCGGGCCGCGGACCGGATCGGCGACCAGGTCGCTGGGATCGGCCATCGGGTGCCGGGAGCAGCCGAGGGTGGCATAGCGGACGACATCCTCGGAGTCGGCCGGGAACCGGAGCACCTCGAGCGGCTCGAGGCCGAGAAACGTCACCGAGGCAGCGGACGGCTCGGGTCCACCGAAGCGCTCGACCAGGTGAGCGCGCACTGAGGTCAGAACGTTGTCGATCACCATCCCATCTAACACCCGGTGACCGTTTTGCCCGCTCACGGGCGGTGTGACCCGCATCTCACGGCGGGCGGCCCGGTACGTGAGGTCATAGCGAACCCACGCGCACCTCGTGATCGAGCCCCGGGTGGGTGAACGCGAGCAACCGCAACGCCTCCGCCTCGACCGACGACACCACCCGCGCCGACAACGACCGCAGGGGCGTGACGTCGACGGCCGCACCGCTCCGGTCGGCGCTCAGCGTGACGTGGCCTGCGACGCTGCCGTCCACGAGCAGCGTCGGTTTCACGATGCCGTTGACGGTGAACAGCACCCGGCGATACGCGTCGTCGAACACCCGGGAACGGTTCGCATGCGAGAGCAGCAGGCTGTCGAACGGTGCGAGAATCCGGACCGGCGCGGGAACGTCCCCGCCCGGACGCGGCGCGTCGGGCAGGTCGAACAGTTCGACACCGTCCGGGCCGCCGAACACCCGCAGCCGGGCCCGCAACCTGTCGAAGACCTCACCGAGCCGCGTCAGACCCGACCACGCCTGCGCATCGGCCACCGACGCCGGACCGTACGACGCGAGGTAGCGCAGCACGATCCTCTCCGGATCCGGTTCGGCGAGAACAGATCCCGTCCAATGCTCCAACGTCGTGCAGACCGGCTGCCCCGACCGGCCCCACAGTCCCCGCGGCGGAACCTGCACCAACGGGAGCACATCCCGCACGGCGTGGGCGAGCGCCGCCGGGTCGCGATCCGGCCACCGCTGCGCGAGTTGCGGCCGCAGGGCCGCCAGCGTCGACGGGGTCTCCTCCAGCAGTGCCCGCGACCAGGACTCCAGTGCCTCGCGGTCGAAACCGGCCAGGGCCTTGGAGTGCTGCGAGTTCGTCCTGAGGTCGCGGTCCATGATCGGCTGCGTCCAGGGCCGCAGTTCCAGCGCATCCGCCGCCGTCAGCGCGTGCACCGTCCCTCGCATCGACACCATTCGCACGACCGCGCGGTCCTCGATCAACCCCGACAGCTGCTCGGGGCGGAAACCCGCCACCCGGGCCCACAACGCGAAGTACGGCGCGGTCGGCGACTGTGCCTGCAGGCCGTACAGGTGCCGCACCACCTTCTCGACCGGCGTGTCCGTCGGTTCGAGCAGGTACTGCCGCGCGAGGGTCGCTCGACCCAACTCACGGACGTCGAGTGTGGTCCGCACGCCGCTCCCCACGCGCCGTCAGAGCGCCAGCTTGGCCAGCATGTCGCGGGCCCGTTCCGCCGTCTTCGGTTCGCAGAGCACGTCGTAGCGTCCCGCCACCAGTTGCATGGTCGAGGCGAAGTCGCGGGTGCCCCGCGTCGCCGCGTACGGGATGGTCGTCGAGATGACACCGAACACGATGCCGCCGAGGATGCCCGCGATCAGCGGACCGAGCAGGTTGTCTGTGAACAGGCCGAGAAGCAGACCGAGGAACACGCCGAGCCAGGCACCCGAAACGATGCCGCCGCCAATGACTTTCGCCCAGCTGAGGCGCCCGAGCACCCGCTCGACCTGCATCAGGTCGACACCGACGATGGTCACGTCCTCGACCGAGAACTGCTGATCCGACAAGTAGTCGACGGCGCGCTGCGCCTCTGCGTACGTGGGATAGGAGCCGATCGGCCAGCCCGTGGGCGGCGTCGGAAGTCCGCCCCGTCCGGGCTGATTCGGCGTTCCGAGTGGATTGGGCATCGACTCCTGCTTTCGTCCGGGCGGACACACCCCGGCGGGCGTGCCCATGTCCAGTTTACGGAGATTCCGGATCGAATCGCGTCGTGCGTGTCATCCGGGCGGCGCGGCCCTTCGCAGCAATCACCTGAGCCATCTTCGCGCTCGCCTCGTCGATCATCTCGTCGCCGAGCATGGCGGCGCCGCGCGCACCACCGGCGGCGGAGGTGTGGAACTCGTACGCGTCCAGGATCATCTCGGCCTTGTCGTAGTCCTCCTGACGCGGACTGAAGACCTCGTTGGCGGCGTCGATCTGCGTGGGATGCAGCACCCACTTGCCGTCGAAGCCGAGAGCAGCCGACCGCGCAGCGGCCCGCCGGAACGCGTCGACATCACGAATCTGCAGGTAGGGACCGTCGATCGCCTCGAGGCCGTGCGCCCGGGCCGCCATGAGGATCGTCATGAGGATGTGGTGGTACGCGTCCCCGGTGTCGTAGCCCTCGGGCTGCTCGCCGACGACGAGGGTGCGCATGTTGATGCTCGCCATGAAGTCGGCGGGTCCGAACACCAGCGTCTGCACCCGCGGGCTCGCGGTCGCGATCTGGTTGATGTTGGTCAGGCCGATCGCGTTCTCGATCTGCGCCTCGATCCCGATCCGTCCGACCTCGAGACCGTTCTCCTTCTCCACCTGGGTAAGCAGCAGGTCGAGTGCCTGTACGTGGCTGGCGTCGACCACCTTCGGCAGCAGGATCGCGTCGACGTGTGCACCGGCAGCCGACACCACGTCGACCACGTCGCGGTGGGTCCACTGCGTCGTCCAGTCGTTGACGCGCACCACCTTGATCTGCGAGCCCCACCCGTCCGACGCGAGCGCGTCCGCGATCTCGGTGCGCGCCTGCGCCTTTGCGAGCGGCGACACCGCGTCCTCGAGGTCGAGGAACACCTCGTCCGCGGGCAGGCCCTTCGCCTTCTCGATCATCTTGCGGCTGCTGCCGGGAACGGCGAGTACCGATCGCCGCGGACGTGCCTGCACCATCGTGGACCTCCGACCGTGAACCGTGGCAGCGTCCGCGATCCCACGATCGGACACCGCGCCAATTAGCCTTGTCATCATGGCAGCAGTCAACAAGGTCTTCGCAGCCAGGCTCGCGGGCCTGGTCGTGCTCGGACCCGACGGCGAATCCATCGGCCGCGTCCGCGATGTCGTCATCACCATCCGCATCGGACGCCAGCAGCCCCGAGTACTCGGGCTGGTCGTCGAACTGGTGACGAGGCGTCGCATCTTCGTCCCGATGCTGCGTGTCACCGCCGTCGAACCCGGATCCGTCACGCTGACCGGCAGCGTCAGCCTTCGCAAGTTCACGCAGAAGCCCGGTGAGGTCCTCGCTCTCGCCCAGGTCGTCGACACCAAGGTCCGCGTCGACGACCCCGAACTCGACGATCTCGCCGGCGTCGACGTCCTCGTCGTCGACCTCGGCATCGAGCTGACACGCACCCGCGACTGGGTGGTCAACCGCGTCGCCGTCCGCAAACCGAGGGCCGGGCTGGCCCGACGCTCACCGATCCACGTCGTCGCGTGGCAGCACGTCCAGGGCCTGACGAACTCGCAACTCGACCTCCCGGGGCAAGGAGTGTCACAACTGCTCGCCCAGTTCGAGGGCATGCGGCCGGCGGACGTGGCGAACGCGATGCGGGACCTGCCCGACAAGCGCAAGCACGAGGTCGCACTCGCACTCGACGACGAACGCCTCGCGGACGTGCTGCAGGAACTCCCCACGGACGACCAGACCGACCTGCTGACACACCTCGAAGTCGAACGCGCCGCCGACGTCCTCGAGGCGATGGACCCGGACGACGCGGCCGACCTGCTCGGCGAACTGCCCGAGACCGAAGCCGAATCGCTGCTGCAGTTGATGGACCCCGAGGACTCGGAGCCGGTGCGCAGGCTGCTCGAGCACTCCCCCGACACCGCGGGCGGCCTGATGACGCCGGAGCCGGTGATCCTCACCCCCGCGACGACGGTCGCGGAGGCGTTGGCCAGGGCACGCCATCCCGACCTGACGCCCGCGCTGGCGAGCATGGCGTTCGTGGTGCGCCCGCCGATCTCCACGCCGACCGGACGCTATCTCGGCTGCGTACACATACAGCGGTTACTGCGAGAGCCGCCCGCGTCGCTGGTCGGCGGGCTGCTCGACGCCGACCTGATCCGGCTCTCCCCCGAGGACCCCCTGGCACAGGTGACGCGCTACTTCGCGCGCTACAACCTCGTCTGTGGGCCCGTGGTCGACGACGAGGGCCACCTCCTCGGCGCGGTCGCCGTCGACGATGTCCTGGACCACCTGCTGCCGGAGGACTGGCGCGAAGAGGAGAGCGTCGATGAGTGAGAAGCGTCCGTCCGCGGCGCAGAGCGCCCGGGCCCGCCTCGAGACACCGGGTGGGGGCTGGCGCGGGTTCCACATCGACGTCGAGGCAGTGGGCCGCGTCAGCGAATCCATCGCCCGATTCCTCGGCACGGGCAAGTACCTGCTGATCCAGACAGTGGTGGTGATCGTCTGGATCATTCTCAACGTCGCGGCGATCGGCCTGCAGTGGGACCCGTACCCGTTCATCCTGCTGAACCTGGCGTTCTCCACGCAGGCGGCGTACGCGGCGCCGCTGATCCTGCTGGCACAGAACCGGCAGGAGAACCGGGACCGCGTCTCGCTGGAGGAGGACCGGGCGCGGGCCGAGCAGACGAAGGCCGACACGGAGTTCCTGGCGCGCGAACTGGCGTCGCTTCGCCTCGCGGTCGGCGAGGTCGCGACCCGCGACTACCTGCGCCGCGAGTTGGAGGAGATCAAGTCGCTCCTCGCCGCACGCGACGACGAGGAGGACCCGCGGCCGAGCCGGTGAACCCCGAGGCTTCGCCCGAACGTCCGGCGAGCAACGTTTCCGTTATGTAACCTCGGTCACATAACGGGTGGGGTGCCCGGCGCGACGAGACCCGGGGGATTGCGAATGCAGGTGAGGAGCCTGGCGGGAATCGCCGCGGCGGCGCTGCTCTGCGGCGTGGCGGTGGGCACGTCGGTCGTGGGCGCCTCGGGGACCGAGGTCGCGCCGATGGCGGTCACCACCGTCGCATCCGACGACACCCCACCTGGGGGCGTCGTCGGGGTGCTCGAACCCGCGCCGCAGCTCTCGCGCGCGCCACATGCCTACATCCCACCCCCACCGGTGACGTTCGGCCTACCGCCCGCGGTCGCGGAACGGCTCGCCTCGCCGAGCGGCTCACTGACACCGATTCCGGTGACCATCGGATCGCTCGGCATCCCCGAACTGGTGCTCGGCGCCTACCGGTCGGCGGAGGCGACGCTCGCGGCGGACACGCCGGGCTGCGGCGTCACCTGGCATCTGCTGGCGGGCATCGGCCGCATCGAGTCGGGTCACGCGGGCGGCGGCCGTACGGATGCCGCAGGGACGACGGTGACGCCGATCCTCGGACCGCGCCTCGACGGGACTCTCGCCGGCAACAACGTCATCCTGGACACCGACCGCGGCGCCGTCGACGGCGATCCGGCACACGATCGCGCGGTCGGGCCGATGCAGTTCATCCCCGGCACGTGGGCGCGGTACGCCGCCGACGGCAACGACGACGGCCGCGCCGACCCGAACAACGTGTTCGACGCCTCGCTCGCCGCCGCCCGCTACCTGTGTTCGGGCGGACTCGACCTGCGCGAGCCGGACCAGGAGCAACGGGCCGTGCTGCGATACAACAACTCCCTCGCGTACGCCTCGAACGTGATCGGGTGGTCGACGGCCTACGCCGAGGGCGGTACGCCGGAGCCCGGTGAGATCCGTGACGTACCCGTCGAGCCGGGTCTGCCTGCCGAGCCGACGCCCGTTCCCGCGCCGAACGACAAGGACGTGGTGCGTGACGCCGCCGCTGCTGCCGGAATCGGCGGCACCGCCGCCCCGGGAGCCGCTGCGCCGCCACTGATCCCGGGGCTTCCCGCTCTGCCGACCCTGCCACCCCTGCCCTGCCTGGCCTTCTGCCCGCCGGCCTGACCCGGCCCGTCGGGGCCGTGATCTCGTCGTCATCGGAAACGCGCGTGTCGAGATAATTTTGAGACCCTATCTTTTACCGTCTTCACCTGGCGGTTCGTGGCGAAATTCCGCTCGAAAAGATCACGACTACATAACGGCAATGTTGCGAATCGGGTAGCGTCGCCTGCGTTCACCGAACGACTGGGCCCTCCCTGGCGGGTCCGCAGGAGGTACGACGTGGGTCGCCACAGCAAACCGACGGAGTCGAAGGCAAAACGCAACTCGGTCATCGCACTCGCCGGACTCGTCCCGACCGGACTGGTCGCGGCGGCCAATGCCGGCGGCGCGACCATCGTCCTGCCGTTTCTCACGACAGCGAAGGCGTCGCCCCTGACCGACGCTCCCGCGAAACAAGCACCGGCACCGGAGCCGGAGGCCATCGTCCCGGAGCCGGCCACCGCGACCCCCGCATTCGCCGCCGCTCCCGCGCCCGCCCCGGCGGCCGCGCCCGCACCGCTGCCGGAGGGCCCGCTGGGGATCCCCGCGATCAACTACGACGCCTACCGGTCGGCGGAACGCGTACTCGCCGAACGCAACCCCACGTGCGGCATCTCCTGGATGCAGGTCGCGGGCGTCGGCCGGGTCGAGTCGAGCCACGCGAACGGCGGCAAGGCCGACGAGCGCGGCAACCTGATCGAACCCATCATCGGCCTGCCCCTCGACGGCAGCCTCCCCGGCCAGGCCGTCATCACGGACACCGACGGCGGCGCGCTCGACGGCGACACCGTCTACGACCGCGCAGTCGGCCCCACCCAGTTCATTCCGTCCACGTGGGCGCTCTACGGCACCGACGGCAACGGTGACGGCGTCGCCGACCCCCAGAACCTCTACGACGCGGCCGCGTCCACCGCCAGCTACCTGTGCGACGGCGGAACCAACATGCGCGACATCGTGTCGGCCACCAAGGCGATCCTGCGCTACAACAACTCGATGGCCTACGTCGCGAACGTGACCGCCTGGTCACTCGCCTACTCGACGGGGGTCAACCCGAGCTCGGCCGACCTGCCGCGAATCCACTGAGAGGGCGGCACCTACCATTGGTGGCATGTCTGCAGTGACCGAGTCCGACGTTCGTGGTGCCCTCGCCAAGGTGCTCGACCCGGAGATCCGCAAGCCCATCACCGAACTGGGCATGGTCAAGAGCGTCACGCTCGAGGACGACGGCAGCGTCGACATCGTCATCTACCTGACCACTGCAGGCTGCCCGATGCGCACCGAGATCACCGAACGGGTGACGAAGGCCGTCGCGGACGTCGCAGGCGTCGGCGCGATCCGCGTCGAACTCGACGTGATGAACGACGAGCAGCGCACCGAACTGCGCAAGTCGCTGCGCGGGGAGTCGACCGAGCCGGTCATCCCGTTCGCGCAGCCCGGTTCGCTCACCCGCGTCTACGCGGTGGCGTCCGGCAAGGGCGGTGTCGGCAAGTCGTCGGTCACCGTCAACCTCGCCGCCGCGATGGCCGCCAAGGGCCTGTCCGTCGGCGTCCTCGACGCGGACATCTACGGTCACTCGATCCCCCGCATGCTCGGCACCGATGCGAAGCCGACCCAGGTCGAGCGGATGATCATGCCGCCGATCGCGCACGACGTGAAGATGATCTCGATCGCGCAGTTCACGCAGGGCAACACCCCCGTCGTGTGGCGCGGACCCATGCTGCACCGCGCGCTGCAGCAGTTCCTCGCCGACGTGTTCTGGGGCGACCTCGACGTCCTCCTGCTCGACCTGCCGCCGGGTACCGGCGACGTCGCGATCTCCGTCGCGCAGCTCATCCCCGGCGCCGAGATCCTCGTGGTCACCACGCCGCAGCAGGCGGCCGCCGAGGTTGCCGAGCGGGCGGGTTCGATCGCGCTGCAGACCCGTCAGCGGATCGTCGGTGTCGTGGAGAACATGTCGTGGATGGAGCTGCCGGACGGCACCCGCATGGACGTGTTCGGATCCGGAGGCGGTCAGACCGTCGCCGACCGCCTCACCCGCGCAGTCGGCGCGCAGGTACCGCTGCTCGGTCAGATTCCGCTGGAGCAGTCCGTACGTGAAGGCGGCGACGCCGGCGTCCCGATCGTCCTCTCGGAACCCGACTCCGCCGCGGGCGCCGCACTGCGCAGCATCGCGGACAAGTTGTCCGTCCGCGCCCGCGGCCTGGCGGGCATGTCCCTCGGCATCGACACCACCCGGCACCTGTAGCCCGGAACCTGATATCCCGAGAAACCGTTACCGCCCGACACTGACAAATGTCCGATTCGCTCCCCTGCGAATCATCCTCATTGTTACCTTCTGTTGCGAACCATCGGTCGATGGTTCACTCCACGGTGTCGCGGCGATCGCGACATCCAGCGACAAGGAACGGATCGGGTATGACGACTCTCCTCGTGCGCACGGCTCTCACCGCAGCCGCGACCGCACCCTTGCTCCTGCTCTCCACCGGCACCGCGTCGGCCGCGTCGATCACGTCGACCGCAGACGTGATCGAGAACGACGTGACCGCATCGGTCGAGAACGTTCCGCTGGGCACGCTGTGCGGCGCGACGCTGTTCGATCAGACCACCGGAAACGTCGTCGAGGACGTGGCGCCCACCTCCCCGGGCGACGACGGCTGGCAGGGCTACTCGTGGGGCGGCGTGCCTGACGGCACCTACGAGGTTCGGCACGTGTGCACCGTGGACGACGAGGTGGTCTACACGATCACCTACCGCGACCTGGTCGCCCCCGCGGAGATCCGTCCGCTCTTCGGCTCGCTCGACACCGGTAGCGGCTGGTCCGGCGAGCCGGGCCTGATCGAGCAACTGTTCGGCTCCTGATCCTCGACATGCGACGAGCCCCGTCCCGGATGCCCGGGACGGGGCTCGTCGCATTGTCGAGGGACGCCGTCAGGTGGCGTCGACGTCGATGGGCGGCGTGTCGCCCTCCGCGAGCGGAGTCGTCGGCTTCTGCTTCGGCGCGGACCCCGATCCTCCGGATGACTTCGTGTCGTCGAAGTTTCCGGTGAAGATCGAGTCGTCACCGTCGAGGAGATGCTTGGTGATGGCTGCGCGCGGCGTCATACCGCGCAGCTGGTTCAGTTCGGAGAGCGGCTTGCGCAGGTCGTCGAACTCCGGACCGAGTTCGTCCTTCAGCTGCGCCGTGGCGCCGCCTGCGTAATCGCGCACCTGACGCAGCGCCTTGCTGACCCAGGAAATGGCGCCAGGAAGGCGCTCGGGTCCGAGGATCACGAGCGCGGCGACGAGCAGGATCATGAACTCGCCCCAGCCGATATTGCCAAACACGTGACCAGACTACGTGCCACCCGGCCCGGGCGTACCCCTGAACCCGGAATTCACCGGAAGGTCACAGCCGACGCCCGGGCTGTCAGTCCGAGACCGGCGTGACCTGGACCTCGACTTCGCGACCCGACCGGATCAGCTTCACCGCGACCGGCTGGCCGGCTTCGGTGCTGTGCACCGCGACGACCAACTCGTCGGCATTGGCGACGTCGCGGTCACCCACCCGGACGATCACGTCGCCCTCGACGATGCCCGCCTGCTGCGCGGGACTGCCCGACTGCACGTTCGCCACCTGGGCGCCCGTGGTCTGCTCGTTGGTCACCGATCGCGCGTTGACGCCGATCTCGGGATGGTGCATCACGCCGTTCCGGATGAGTTCCTGGGCGACGCGGGTGACGTCGTCGACCCCGATCGCGAACCCGAGCCCGACCGAACCGCCACTCTCGGAGCGGATCGCCGAATTGATGCCGACGACCCGGCCCTCCGCGTCGACGAGCGGTCCACCCGAGTTGCCCGGGTTGATCGCGGCGTCCGTCTGGACCGCGTCGATCACGGCGTCGGTGTCGGTTCCCTCCCCGCCGAGCCGCACCGGCCGGTGCAGTGCGCTGACGATGCCGCTGGTGACGGTCTTGCTCAGGCCGAGCGGCGAGCCGACGGCGACGACGTCGTCACCGACCTGGATGTCCGAGGACTTGCCCAGCTGTGCGACTGTCAGGTTCCCGACGTCGACCTTGAGGACGGCGAGGTCCGTCTTGGTGTCGCGGCCGACGATCGTCGCGGGCGTGCGGGTGCCGTCGGAGAACACCACCTGGAGGGTGGCGTTGGCGGTATCCGTCGCCGCCATCGAGATGACGTGATTGTTGGTGACGATGTAGCCGGCGCCGTCGACGACGACACCGGAGCCGGTGCCCGACTGGTCCCCCAGCGCGACCTGGATCGACACCACCGACGGCAGCACCGCTTCGGCAACCTTCGCGACCTGCCCCATCTCGCGGTCATCGCCGGTCGACTGCGTCAGCTCGACCTTCTGACTGGTCAACGCACCGACGTTCTCCGCCGTCATCCGCCCGACGATGCCACCCGCCAGCCCGATCACGACTGCGACCCCGGCGAGTGCCGCGAGTGCGCGCGGTGCGACACGGTCACCCAGAAGCACTTCCCGCACACCGAGTTTCGGGGCGGGCGCCAGCGGAGCTGGTGCGGGGGTGTCGACCGCCGCACCGCCGAGGCGCACCGCGGCGGTCGGGTCACGCCACGGATCCGCCGGCGGGCCGGCGGTCTCGCCGCCGTCCGCGTCGTCAGCGGGTCCGCGTTGGATCGTCTGTGTTTCGCCCTCGGGACGGCCGTACGCCTCCACGATCGACGGGTCCGGCGGGCGGACCGCCAGGGACGATTCGGTTGCGGGGCGGGTGGGGGCGAACGAGTCCGCGACGCCGTCGGGCCGCCCGAACGCCGCGGCGGAAACAGGGTCGACGGTGGGCCGGTACAGCGGCCGCGGTGCCAGACGCCGGGGCGCTCCGTCCTCCGCCTCGGTCGTCGCATTCACCGGACTCGCATCGGGCTGCTCCGACTCGGGCGCCCGCGATTGCGTCCCCTCCGGCTCCATGGCGTCAGTCACGGCACCCAGTATCACCGACGTGCCCGGTGACACAGACCAGCGCCAGGTCCCCGTCGTTCACGGTGCGCCGCGTCAGCGGCGCCGACGCCACGTCGGCAGCGAATAGGAGGACGCGGTGAATCCCGTGCGTCGCCTGGTCCGGGCGGCATCGGAGGCCGGTTCGTCGGCGGGCTGGCAGGTCGGAATCCGACTGAGAACACCGAGCAGGGACACCGGCATCGTGATCTCGCCGGACTGCCGGAGCGCGACCCGGGCATGTTGCTGGGCATCGACCGCAGCCGCGCACTCCGCGCACTCGGACAGGTGCTGGGAGGCCCGGAGGTAGGCGTTCATCTGCAACTCGCCGTCGACGTACGCGGCAACGGCCTCGCTGGCCAGATGTTCTGTCGAACCGAACCGGCGCGGCCCGCGGCCCTGCGTCATCCGCTCCTCCTGCACACTCACGCGACTGTCGTCCCTGCCTCGAGTTCGCGCGCCACCTGCGCCGCGGACAGGTGGTCCCGCAACGCCTGGCGGCCGCGGTGGATCCGGCTGCGCACGGTCCCGAGCTTGACGCCCAGTGTGGCACCGATCTCCTCGTAGGACAGGCCTTCGACGTCACACAGTACGACCGCGGCGCGGAACTCGGGCGCGAGGGAGTCCAGTGCGTCCTGGAGGTCGGGGTCGAGCCGGGCGTCGTGGTAGACCTGCTCGGGGTTCGGGTTCTGAGACGGCACCCGCTCGTAGTCCTCGGGCAGCGCCTCCATCCTGATGCGGTTGCGGCGACGAACCATGTCCAGGAACAGGTTGGTCGTGATGCGGTGCAACCACCCCTCGAAGGTGCCCGCCTGGTAGTTGGAAAGCGAACGGAACACCCTGATGAAGGTGTCCTGGGTCAGATCCTCGGCGTCCTGGGCATTGCCGGACAGCCGGTAGGCCAGCCGGTACACACGGTCGCCGTGTTCGCGAACGAGGTCGTCCCAGGACGGCATCGCCGACTGGTCTCCGCTGGCGTCGAACGCGGCGGTGCCGCTGAGGACCTCACCGGCGGTGCTGCTCAAGAACTCAGCGGCGGTGCTGTTCAGGACCTCGGAGTCGATGTCGGCGGGTGTGGTGTCGACGTCGGACGGGGCGTTGACCATCGAGATGGATGACCTCCTGCTCGGGACAGCTGGAAGCGAAATGCGCGGGCGTCGCGCTACGTGACCTGACAACTCCTGGAGTGTCCGTTTTGTTCCCGGCGCTGCGATTCCTGCTGTCTGCCGATCGGCGGGTGTGCTGATCGGCGTGTGCCCTTACTGTTGTCGACCGGCGTATGCGGGACGTGTGAGCAACCTGAGTTGCGGCTGAGAATGTGCGGCCGCACGTCCCGTCCTGCAGCGCGAGCATGCGCGCCTCGACACGCCCGAACCTCGACAGCGATAACCTCGTGCTCGTGTACACCAACGGCGACCAGATGCTGGCCCACACCGAGGAGTCCGTCCTGGAGGACGACGTTCTCGTTTCCGCACGTGAGCGGGCCGAAGACCTCGGTGCCGACCCGGTACCCCCGTCGGTAGGCGCGCTGCTGAGCCTGTTCGCGCAGATGCTGTCCGCGCGGACCGTCGTCGAGATCGGGACCGGCGCAGGCGTGAGCGGGCTGTGGCTGCTCGACGGGATGCGTCCGGACGGCGTACTCACCACCATCGATCCCGAACCGGAGCATCAGCGCGCCGCGAAGGAGGCGTTCCGGTCCGCGTCGATCGCGACGGGCCGCACACGTCTCATCAACGGCTGGGGGCTCGACGTGCTGCCGCGGCTCGCCGACAGCTCCTACGACCTGGTGTTCGTCGACACGGTGCCGGCCGACCATCCGCTCTACGTCGAGCAGGGTGTGCGCCTGCTGCGTCCAGGCGGGGTGATCGTGTTCCACAACGCGCTCCTCGGCGGGCGTGTCGCGGACCCCGCTGCACGCGACGCCGTCACGCTCGCCGTGCGGGCCGCGGCGCGCGCCATCGCCGAGGACGACCGGCTCACCAAGGTGCTGCTGCCCGTAGGCGACGGCCTGCTCTGCGCATCACGAGGCTGAGAACACGTTGACGACATCTTGACGCGGCGAACCCTTCCCCTGGGCTGAACACTCGTTTAACGTTTTGAACATGCGTTCAAGCCTGAACGGATACACCGCCACCGGCACACCGGACCCGGACCTGACCACTCGGGCCCGGATCAGGGACGCTGCGATCGTCGTGTTCGGCGACCGAGGCTTCCGCACCGGTGTGCGGGAGGTCGCGGCCGCCGCCGGGGTGTCGCCGGGCCTCGTCAACCACCATTTCGGATCCAAGAAAGGCCTCCGCGAGGCCTGCGACGAGTACGTCCTCGGGGCGATCCGGGCGGCCAAGACGGAGACGCTGACCCGGCCCAGCGCCGCCGGACTACTCCATCAGCTCGCCGACATCGAGGGGTACGCATCCCTGGTCGCCTACCTCGTCCGCAGCTACCAGTCGGGCGGCGATCTGGCCCGAACGATGTTCGACCACCTCGTCGCCAACACCGAGCAGTACCTCGAGGAGGGCGTCGCCGCCGGAACCCTCAGACCGAGCCGTGATCCGGCGGCTCGTGCCCGGTACCTCACCATGCAGTCACTGGGCAGCACCATGCTCTTCCTGCAGATGCGCGGAGAACAGGACGGCCCCGTCGACTGGGGCCGCGCCCTCCGCGAACTCACGGACGAGGTCATGCTCCCGGCACTCGAGCTCTACACCGAGGGCCTCTTCACCGACACCACCTTCCTGGACACGATCGTCGCCCAGCGTCACAACAGCGCCGGCGACACCAACCACGAGGAGTTTCGATGACCGGAATCATCGAAGTCCGTAACCTGCACAAGCACTTCGGGCGCACCCGTGCACTCGACGGCCTGGACCTGAGCGTCGGTGAGGGCGAGGTGCACGGATTCCTCGGCCCGAACGGCTCGGGGAAGTCGACCACCATCCGGATCCTGCTCGGCAGCCTGCGCGCGACGTCCGGAACGGCGACGGTGTTCGGACGCGATCCGTGGTCCGACGCGGTCGACCTGCACCGCGACCTCGCGTACGTGCCCGGTGACGTGACGCTGTGGCCGTCGCTGACCGGCGGCGAGACCATCGACCTGCTCGGCCGGATGCGCGGCGGTCTCGACACCGCCAGACGCGCCGAGCTGATCGAGCGATTCGAACTCGACCCGACGAAGAAGGCCCGCGCCTACTCGAAGGGCAACCGGCAGAAGGTCGCGCTGGTGTCCGCGTTCTCGTCGCATGCCGGGCTGCTGCTGCTGGACGAGCCGACCTCGGGCCTGGATCCCTTGAAGGAAGAGGTCTTTCGCGAATGCATAGCCGAGGCTCGTGGCCGCGGCGCGACCGTACTGCTGTCGAGTCACATCCTCTCCGAGGTCGAGGCGCTCTGTGAGCGGGTGACGATCATCCGGGCGGGCGCCACCGTCGAATCCGGATCGCTCGCAGGCATGCGGCATCTGCGACGCACCTCCATCACCGCCGAATTGCTCGGCGATCCCGGCGATCTCGACCGGCTCCCCGGGGTGGCCGACGTTCACCTCGACGGCACCACCCTGCGGTGCCAGGTCGACGCCGACAACCTGGGCGCACTGATCCGGGTACTCGGCGACACCGGCGTCCGCAGCCTCGTATCGACGCCGCCGACGCTCGAAGAGCTTTTCCTGCAGCACTATCGGACCGAGTCGGGCCCGGAGCGAGACACGGAAACGGAGAAGGTGAGGGCATGACCACCACCGCGACTCGGCCCGCTCCCCCGCCACGCACGACCACGACCACCCGTGACCTGACCGGTACCACCGCTCTGCTGCGCCTGTACCTGCGCCGTGACCGGATCTCCCTGCCGCTGTGGGTGCTGCTGTTCGCCGTCGCTCCGTCGCTGTACGTGGCCAGTATCGAAGGGATCTACACCACCGAGGCCGAGCTCGCCCGGTTCGCCGCCGCGACGAACGCCAGCCCGGCGCAGCTTGCGATGTACGGGCCGGTCTTCGGCACCGGCATCGGGTCGGTCGGAATCTGGAAGGCGAGCGCCTACTTCACACTGATCGCGATCGCCACGATCCTGACGGTCGTCCGGCACACCCGCGCCGAAGAGGAGACCGGGCGCGCCGAACTGCTCGACTCCACCGCAATCGGACGGTTCGCCGGCCTGACGGCAACACTGGTGATGACGTTCGGGGCCTGCGTGGTCACCGGTGTGCTGTGCACCGCGGCGCTGCTGGCCAGGGGCCTGCCCGTCGGGGGATCCGTCGCATTCGGTGTGTCACTGGCGCTGTCCGGTGCGGTGTTCGCCGCGGTTGCCGCGGTGGCCGCCCAGCTCAGTGCCAGCGCCCGGATCGCCCGGGGGATCGCCTTCGGGGTGCTCGGCACCGCCTTCGCCCTGCGTACGGTGGGGGACGCGGGCAGCGGGACACTGTCCTGGTTCTCACCGCTCGGGTGGGCGATTCGGATGCGCCCGTATGCCGACGAGCGCTGGTGGGTGGTCGTACCCCTGCTCGCCGCGGCGGTCGGGCTCACCGCACTCGCGTATCTGCTCGCCAACCGGCGTGACCTCGGCGCGGGAATGATCGCGCCCCGGCTGGGCCCGCCCAACGCGACGCCCACCCTCACCGGGCCGCTCGGCCTGGCGTGGCGCATGCAGCGCGGCACCCTCGCCGCCTGGACCGCGGGGCTGGGGCTGTACGGGCTGCTGATCGGCGGCGCGGCGAAAGGCGTCGGCGACCAGCTCGGCGACAGTGAAACGATCCGCGACCTGGTCATGCGCATGGGCGGATCGGAGTCGCTCGAACTGTCGTTCATCGGGTACGCGATGGTCATGCTCGGCATCGCAGGTTCCGCGTACGCGATCTCCGCAGCGTTGCGCCTGCACTCCGAAGAGTCCGCAGCGCGCATCGAACCGGTCCTGGCCGGCCCGGTCGGCCGAATCCGTTGGGCCGCAGGGCATACAACCTTCGCGATCCTCGGCCCCGCGGTGGCGATGACCGTGGCCGGGCTGGGCGCCGGGCTGGCATACGGAGCCGCCGTCGGCGACATCGGTTCGGTGCTGTGGCGGATCCTCGGGGCGGCGCTGGTGCAGCTGCCCGCGATCTGGCTGCTGGCGGGCGTCACGGTCGCCCTGTTCGGTCTGGTGCCCCGGTTCGCCCCGGTCGCGTGGGGTGTTCTGGTGGCGTTCCTGGCGGTGTTCCTGGTCGGCTCCGTCGCCGACTTCCCGCAGTGGGCGTTGAACCTCGAACCCTTCAGCCACGCGCCGAAGTTGCCCGGCGGCGAGTTCAGCGCGACTCCGCTCCTCTGGCTGACCGCGATCGCGGCCACCCTGATCGCGGTGGGATTCCTCGCCTTCCGCCGCCGCGACCTGCGTTAGGGGGTGCGCGGTCAGATCCAGACGCCCTTGCCGACGGTGACGACACCGCCGTTGCTGACGGCGAAGCGTTGCTTGTCGCGTTCGGTGTCGACACCGATGATCTCGCCCTCGCCCACGACGACGTTCTTGTCCAGGATCGCGCGGCGGACGACGGCGCCCTTGCCGATCCGCACGCCCGGCATCAGGACGCTGCCTTCGACCGTCGCGCCGTCCTCGACCATCACGTTGGAACTGAGGACCGAGTTCCGGACCGTCGCCGCGGACAGGATGCACCCCGACCCGACGATCGACTCCTGAGCCAGGCCGCCCTTCACGAACTTGGCGGGAGCGAGGTTCTCGGCCGCGCCGCGGATCGGCCAGCGACGGTTGTAGAGGTTGAACACGGGGTGCACGGACACCAGGTCCATGTGCGCATCGTAGAACGCGTCGATGGTGCCGACGTCCCGCCAGTAGCCACGGTCGCGGTCGGTGGCACCCGGGACGATGTTGTCGGCGAAGTCGTAGACGTGCGCGGCGCCCTCGCGGACGAGCTTGGGGATGATGTCGCCGCCCATGTCGTGGTCGGAGTCCGAGTTCTCCGAATCCGCCCGGATCGCGTCGACGAGAACCTTGGTCGTGAAGACGTAGTTGCCCATCGACGCGAACGTGACGTTGGGGTCGTCGGGAGTTCCCGGTGGGTGCGCGGGCTTCTCGAGGAACTGTGTGATCTTGCCCGATTCGTCGGAGTCGATGCAGCCGAACGCGAATGCCTCGCTGCGCGGCACGCGAATGCCTGCGACGGTGACTCCCGCCCCGGACTCGATGTGGTGGCGGACCATCTGCTCGGGGTCCATCCGGTACACGTGGTCGGCACCGAACACGACGATGTACTCGGGATCCTCGTCGTAGACGAGGTTCAGCGACTGCAGGATCGCATCGGCGCTTCCCGTGTACCAACGAGGGCCGAGACGCTGCTGCGCGGGTACCGGGGTGATGTACTCCCCCGCGAACCCGGACAGCCGCCACGTCTGCGAGATGTGGCGGTCGAGGGAGTGCGACTTGTACTGCGTGAGAACACAGATCCGGAGGTAGCCCGCGTTCACCAGATTGCTCAACACGAAATCGATGAGCCGATAGGCCCCACCGAACGGGACGGCGGGCTTCGCCCGGTCGGCTGTCAGGGGATACAGACGCTTCCCCTCGCCGCCGGCGAGCACTATTCCAAGCACGTGCGGCTGACTCCTCACCCTGCCAACCTATCGGCACCGGGGTGCCCCCGCCACAGCAACCACGATCACCCCGGGAGCGTGCCCGGTGCGGTGGCCGGTTACCCGCCCGACGGTTACGTTAGGCGCGTGCGTGTGGCGATGATGACCAGGGAGTACCCACCGGAGATCTACGGCGGGGCGGGGGTCCACGTCACCGAACTCGTCGCGCAACTCGCCCGGCTGTGCACGGTCGACGTGCACTGCATGGGTGCGCCCCGCGAGGGTGCACAGGTACACGACCCCGATCCGGTACTGGCATCGGCCAATCCGGCGCTCGGCGTGCTCTCCGCGGAACTGCGGATGGCCGCGGCCGCGTCGGGCGTCGACGTGGTGCACTCCCACACCTGGTACACCGGCCTGGCCGGGCACCTCGCCGGACAGCTCCACGGGTTGCCACACGTCCTCACCGCGCACTCACTCGAACCGCGGCGGCCGTGGAAGGCCGAGCAACTCGGCGGCGGCTACCGGGTCTCGTCCTGGTCCGAACGCAACGCGGTCCAGTACGCGGACGCGATCATCGCGGTCAGCGCGGGCATGCGATCCGACCTGCTCGACGCCTACCCCTTCGTCGAACCCGACCGAGTACACGTGGTGCGCAACGGAATCGACACCGACGTCTGGTACCCGGAGGAGGACCCGTGGGCGTCCGGGGTGCTGCGCGACCTCGGAGTGGACCCGGGACGGCCCCTGGCGGTGTTCGTCGGCCGCATCACCCGGCAGAAGGGCCTCGGACACCTGGTCGCGGCTGCGCACCGGTTCGATCCGGACATTCAGCTCGTGCTGTGCGCAGGAGCACCGGACACCCTCGAGATCGGTGCGGAGACAGCGCGCGCCGTCGAGGAGTTGCGCGGCGCCCGCGACGGCGTCCACTGGGTCCACGAGATGCTTCCGACCGCATCGGTCCGTCAGATTCTCTCCGCTGCAACCACATTCGTGTGTCCTTCGGTGTACGAACCGTTGGGAATCGTGAACCTCGAGGCGATGGCCTGCGAGACGGCCGTCGTGGCGTCCGATGTCGGCGGCATCCCCGAGGTCGTCGAGGACGGATCGACGGGGCGACTCGTGCACTACAACGAGTACGAGCCGGAGGCGTACGAGGAGGCGCTCGCCGCCGCGGTGAACGCGGTGTGCGCGGACCTCACCGGTGCCGCCGCGATGGGCCGCGCGGGACGGAAACGGGCGATCGCGGAGTTCTCGTGGGCCGAGATCGCCCGCCAGACGCTCAGCGTCTACGAGGGCGTCGTCGACGACTACCGGGGTCGATAGCGGCTCACGGTGACCGACGCCGTCACCGTCACCGGTTCGGGGAGCTCGCCGATCGCGTCGGCGAGCGCCACGGGCCCCAGGTGCCGCGCCGACGGACCCATCCCGACCAGGTGCCGGGCCTCGGCGTGCGACAACGTCATCGGGTACTCGACGGCGGCACGCGAGATCCGGTCGAAGTGTCCGGCCAGGGCCGCGCCCAGACGTTCCGTCTTGTTCTCGTCGACCCGCACCATCGACAGGTGGGCGACCAGCTCGTGCAGGTGCCGGTCCGTCGGCGTCAGGACAACGAGTTCGCCGTCGGCTCGGAGCACACGGTGCAGTTCGCCCGCATTGCGCGGAGCGAAGATCGACAGCGCGTGGCTGACCGCGCCGTCCTGCACGGGAAGCTGGGTCCAGACGTCGGCGACGACCGCCGCCGTTCGGGGGTGGCTGCGGGCGAGTCGGCGCGCTGCCGCCTTGGACACGTCCACGCCGATGCCGACCGCACCGGGCAGGGCGTCGAGAACCGTCGCGAGGTAGTGGCCGGTTCCGGCGCCGACCTCCAGGACCGCGGGGGCGTCCACCCCGGCGGCAGCGGTCGCGTCCGCGACAGCGGCGCGCAACCCGTCGAAGTGACCCGCGTCGAGGAACTCGGCCCGGGCGGCGATCATCTCGGCGCTGTCCCCGGTGATCTTCGAGGCCCCGGCCAGCAGACTCACGTAGCCCTGGCGGGCGATGTCGAAGCTGTGCCCGCTGCCGCACAGCAGTGCCGCGTCGGCCTCGTCGAGGTGAGCGCCACAGTGCGGGCAGGCGAGCAGAGTCACGGCGTCGGCGAGCACCGTCCGCCTCCCTTCCGGATTCTCGGGTGTAGGCACCGGGGTGATCTCAGCACCGGGTCATCTCAATACCGGGTCATCTCAGCACCGGGCCCCGCCCGCCGATGTGGCGATGCGGGGCCAGGTTGGTCGAACCCTGCGGGAGGTCAGCTGGTGACGCCCTTGAGCTCGTCGCCGAGCGCAGCGGCTTCCTCCGGGGTCAGCTCGACGACCAGTCGACCTCCGCCCTCGAGAGGAACCCGCATGACGATTCCCCGTCCTTCTTTGGTTGCTTCGAGGGGACCGTCCCCAGTCCGGGGCTTCATGGCCGCCATTCCTGCTCCCTCCAGATCTGCATCGTCGGACCCGGGCTTTTTCCGGGTCCACTTGTTCATTCTTCCCTATCGTCCAAATCGCCGGGAACCGGAGTCGCCATTTCGGTGCCTGCGACGTGCCAGGACGCACCCGTGATCACCGTGTCGGCACCCAGCAGTCGGCCACGTGATCGTCGACCATTCCCGTCGCCTGCATCAGCGCATACGCCGTGGTAGGGCCTACGAATCGAAATCCGCGACGCTTGAGTTCCTTCGCGAGCGCAACCGACTCGTCGGTGATGGCAGGCACCTCCTGCACGGACGTCACCCGGCTCGGGCGTGGCGGCGGCGCAAACGACCACAGCAGGGAGTCGAGATCGGTGTCCCCCAGAGCCAGCACGGCACGCGCATTCGAGATCGAGGCCTCGATCTTCGCCCGGTTGCGAACGATGCCCGCATCGGTGAGCAATCGCTCGACGTCCGCCTTCCCGAACGCGGCGACCGCGTCCACCGAGAACCCCGAGAACGCGGCCCGGAACGCCTCCCTCTTGCGCAGCACCGTGATCCACGCCAGCCCGGACTGGAATGCCTCGAGGCAGATCCGCTCGAACAACGCGTCCCGGCCGTGAAGCGGAACACCCCACTCGTAGTCGTGGTAGTCCCGGTAGAGGGTGGAACCCACCGCGTCGACAGCCCACGGACACCGGAATCGGTCGTCGCTCACGCCGGATCCTTCGGTGTGGTCGCCACACCCGCGGGCTCGACGACTGTTCCGTCGGCGATCCGGGTGGCCTCGGCGAGCTGGGCGCGCAGCACGTCGATCTCGGTTCCCAGCCGGTCGAGCGCCCAGTCGACCTCGCTGGCCTTGTAGCCGCGCAGCGTCTGCTGGAACCGAAGCTCCTGCACGTCCGCGCCCGTCACCCCGTGCGACGGCAGCGCCGTCACCGTGGTCGCGGGTGGCAGCGCCGCCATCTCCTCGCCGCGTCCGAACACGACGGACGCCGCGAAGAACAATGCGCCGCCGACGAGGGCCATGACGAGCAGGTACAGGAGGACGGTGAACATGCCCCGATCCTGTCACGACACTCGGACACGGTCGCCCTGCGGACGACACCGACATGGTCGCTCTACGGACGGGCGGCGCTCCGAGGGCGAAGGGTGTTCATCGCCGGCCGGTCGGCGAGCGAGACGTCCGTGGTGACGGGCAGGAAGGTGTCCCCCTCCGACCGGAACTGCGTCAGTCCCGCACCGGAGTCGGGCACGCCGCAGCGGTTCAGCATCGTGCCGATGATCTGCCTGCTCATCACGCCGAGTTCGACGAGCGGCCGGTTGCGATGCTTGCGGACACCGAGGTTGACCTGCCCGATCGCACTCAGCCCCAGCCGGTCGTAGGTGTCGAGCAGCAGTCCGATCTCGACCCCGTAGCCGGGCGCGAACGGGACCGCGGACAGCAGTTCGCGGGTGCCTGCGTACTCGCCGCCCAGCGGCTGCAGCACCGATGTCAGTTCCGGACGCAGTGCCGACAGGAGCGGTCGCGCGACGAGTTCGGTGACCCGGCCGCCGCCGTTCGCGTCCTCGGTGCCGCTGACCCGCAGCGGCCTGCGGTAGTAGCCCTTGACCAGGTGGATTCCGTCCACGGTGAGCAGTGGGCCCAGGAGCTTCGGCACGAAGGCCGGGTCCGGGTTGATCAGATCGGAGTCGACGAAGGCGATGATGTCGCCGCTGGACGCGGCAATCGACCGCCACAGGACCTCACCCTTGCCCGCGACCGGGGTCAGTTCGGGGACCGCCTCCTCACGACTGACGACGGTGGCCCCCGCCGCCCGCGCACGGTCCGCCGTCTCGTCGGTCGAGCCGGAGTCCAGCACGATCAACTCGTCGACGAGCCCACCGAGCAGCGGGTGGATGCTGTCCACCACCGCTGCGACGGTCTTCTCCTCGTTCAGCGCGGGCAGCACCACCGACACCGTGCGGCCCGCCTTGGCGGCCTCCAGTTCGGCGACGGTCCACTGGGGGTGATCCCAGCTGTTCGCCTCCGACCAGACCCGCTCCCCGATCCTCGGTGCACTCATGCCAGCCCCCGTACGGTCCGCACCGGAGCCCTGGTGCCGGTGATCGCCGCGATCATGTCGACGACGCGCCGCGTGGACGCGACCTCGTGTACGCGGAAGACTCGGGCGCCGTTCGATGCCGCCCATGCAGTCGCTGCCAATGTGCCCTCCAACCTCTCGGCGAGTTCCACACCCAAAGTCTCCCCGATGAAGTCCTTGTTGCTCAGTGCCATCAGCACTGGCCACCCGGTTTTTACGAGATCGTCTATTCGACGCAACAACTCGAGCCCGTGGAAGGTGTTCTTCCCGAAATCGTGGGTCGGATCGACGAGGATTCCGTCGCGGGGCACCCCGAGTGCCAGTGCCCGTTCCGCCGCCGGAACCACCTCGGCGACCACGTCGGCGACCACGTCCGCGTACCGAACGCGGTGCGGCCGGGTCCGCGGCACCGCTCCCCCGGTGTGGGAGCACACGTAGCCGGCACCGAGTTCCGCGGCGACCGCGACGAGGTCCGGGTCGGCGCCCGCCCAGGTGTCGTTGACCAGGTTGCCGCCGACCGCGCACGCCAGCCGTGCAACCTCGGAACGCCAGGTGTCGACCGAGATGATGAGGTCCGGGTATCGGCTGCGGATCGCCTCGACGAACGGCACGACGCGGCGGATCTCCTCGGCGGCGTCCACGACGTCACCCGGACCGGCCTTGACGCCACCGATGTCGACGAGGTCGGCGCCCTCGTCGACCGCCCGCGACACAGCAGCCATCGCGGCCTCGTCCGTGAAGGTCGCCCCCTGGTCGTAGAACGAATCGGGGGTGCGGTTGACGATCGCCATCACCAGCGCACGGTCCGTCGCGACGGGCCGACCGCACAGCGTCGGCGAGGGCACCGGTGCGGGTCGGTGCCCGGACTCGGTGCCGGACGTGAGCTCGATCATGGCTTCATAGTGGCATGCAGGCGTCCAGCGCCCGACCGACGTCCTGGGTGACGACGAGGGCATCCAGCGCCCGCTGCTGCACGAAGCCGCCTTCCCGCAATCCGTCCAGCCATTGGAGCAGTCCCGTGAAGTGTCCGACGGGGTCGAGGAGAACCATCGGCTTGTCGTGCATGCCCAGGTAGCCGGCGGTCCACGTCTCGAAGAGTTCCTCGAGGGTTCCGATGCCGCCGGGCAGGGTGATGAACGCGTCCGCCCGGTCCTCCATGACCTTCTTGCGCTGACGCATGGTGTCCGTGACGATCAGCTCGTCCGCGTCGACGTCGGCGACTTCCCGGTGCACCAGCGCTTTCGGGATGACTCCGACGGTCCAGGCGCCGTGCCGTCGGGCCGATTCGGCGACCGCGCCCATCATCGACACGTTTCCGCCGCCGGACACCAGCGTCATGCCGCGGCGACCGATCTCGGCGCCGACCTCCGTCGCGAGCGACAGGAACGACGCGTCGACGGGTCCGGACGCGCAGTAGACGCACACCGCGACCGGGCGCGACGTCACCATTCCTCCACGCCCTCGCCGACCTCGTCGAACTCGTCGAGTTCGTCCGGCTCGACCGATTTCTGCGACTCGACCACGATGCGGACGGCCTCGTCGACGCTGTCCGTGACGTGCAGGAGGTCGACGTCGGTGGCGGAGATCTTCCCCGTCGCGACCAGGGTGGTGCGGATCCAGTCGACGAGCCCACCCCAGAACTCGGTGCCGAACAGCACGATCGGGAAACGGGTCACCTTGCCGGTCTGGACGAGGGTGAGCGCCTCGAACAGTTCGTCGAGGGTGCCGAACCCGCCGGGCATACAGATGAACGCCTGCGAGTACTTGACGAACATCGTCTTGCGGGCGAAGAAGTAGCGGAAGTTGATACCGAGGTCGACCCACTCGTTGAGGCCCTGCTCGTGGGGTAGCTCGATGCCGAGGCCGATGGAGTAGCCATCGTTCTCGACCGCCCCTCGGTTGGCGCCCTCCATGATCCCGGGACCGCCGCCGGTGATGACGGCGAAGCCCGCGGCCGCCAGGGCCGAACCGAGTTCCCGGGCGGCGTCGTACTCGGGCGACCCGTCAGGCGTGCGAGCCGACCCGAACACGGTGACCGCCCGGGGCACCTCGGCGAGCGCACCGAATCCCTCGATGAACTCGCTCTGGATGCGCAGTACCCGCCACGGGTCTGTGTGTACCCAGTCGCTGGGTCCGCGCTGGTCGAGCAACCTGCGGTCGGCATTGGCGACCTCGGCCTTGCGCTCGCGGCGCAGCATGATCGGTCCGCGGTGCTTCACCGAGGATGCGCTGCCCCGCTTTCCGGTGCCGCGCGGTCCGCCTGGAATCTTGTCCGGTGCCATGCCGCCAGGCTATCGGCCGCCGGCCCGACCGCGGGCAACCGTCAGTTGCTGAGGTAGCCCCGCAGCACCGCCGCGACATCGGTGATCTGCTGCACCGGCACGCGCTCGTCGCGCTTGTGGGCGAGGTTGGGGTCGCCGGGACCGTAGTTCACCGCGGGAATGCCGAGCGCCGCGAAACGCGACACGTCGGTCCAGCCGTACTTGGCCCGCACCTGGCCGCCCGCCGCGGCGATCAGTTCCGCGGCAGCGGGGGCGGACAGGCCCGGCAGCGCTCCCGCCGAACTGTCGGTGACCTCGAAACCGAGCCCGAGTCCGTCGACGACTTCCCGCACGTGGTCGACGGCCTGCGCGACGCTGCGGTCGGGCGCGAAGCGGAAGTTCACGTCGACCTCGGCGGCGTCGGGCACCACGTTTCCCGCGACCCCGCCGGAGATGCGGACCGCGGACAGGCCCTCGCGGTAGACGCAGCCGTCGATGTCCACGGAACGCGGCTGGTACTCCGACAACCTCTGCAGCAGCGGTGCGAACTTGTGGATCGCGTTGTCCCCCAGCCAGGATCGCGCCGAGTGTGCTCGCACCCCGTCCGCCGTCAGCCGCACCCGAAGCGTGCCCTGGCAGCCGGCCTCGATGAAGCCACCCGACGGTTCGCCGAGGACTGCGACGTCGGCCTGCAACCAGTCGGGCAGTTCCCGTTCGATGCGGCCGAGCCCGTTGAACTTCGCGGCGATCTCCTCGCAGTCGTAGAAGACCAACGTCAGGTCGTGCGCGAGATCCTCGACGGTCGCGGCGAGGTGCAGGAACACCGCGTCACCCGACTTCATGTCGACGGTGCCGCACCCGTGCAGCACGTCCCCCTCCGCGGAGCCCCGCTCGCGTCGGCTGGGAACGTTGTCGGCGATCGGGACGGTGTCGAGGTGCCCGGCGAGCAGGACCCGGCTCGGCAACCCGAGGTTGGTGCGGGCGAGGACGGCGTTGCCGCTGCGCGTCACCTCGAATCCGATGGTCTGCTCCCGCAGCGCGAGCTCGACGGCGTCCGCGATCAGCGCCTCGTCCTGCGACACGCTCGGAATGTCCACGAGTGCGGCGGTCAGGTCGATCGGGTCGGAGTGCAGGTCCAGGTACGGCAGCGCAGTCACGCATCCAAGACTATGCGGCTCCGCCTACACCTCGAAGATCTGGCCGTCGAAGCCGGCGCGGAAGAGTCGTCCGGTCGAGAACCCGGCGTCGCCGTTGCCGTAGGTCACGACGCTGGACATCGGCATTCCGGAGGCGAGGACGCAGAACCGGTCGGGGCCGTCCACTCGCAGGATCTGCCCGGACACGTCGGTCGGCACGATCGGCCTGCCCTGGGGATCGAGGGTCAGTCCGTCGGGTGCGGCGAACACGTCCCCTCCGGTGAAGGTGACCACCGACTCGGGGGCGCCGGGGTTCGCCGTCGGGATCCGGCTCACGCCCGGGTTGGTGAAGGTTCGCGACACGTAGAGGTACCGGTCGTCGGCGCTCAGTGCGGCGCCGTTGGCGCTGGGCAACACGGCCCAGTCCGGCTGCACGACACCGTTCGGCAGCACCCGCCCGACGAGCGACCCGAAGTCGTTGGTGGCGTACACGGTGCCGTCGCGGGCGACGGCGAGTCCGTTGGCGGCGCTCAGTCCCCGCGCGAACGGCCGGACCGCACCCGAGTTCACGTCGACGGCCACGATCCCCGCGGCACGGGTGGCGTCGCCGGTGAAGACCCGCGCGTCCGCGCCGTACCCGACGAGCAGCGACCCGTCGCGCGCCCACGCCAGCGCGCCCGCACCACCGCTCGGGACCGTCGCGATCGGGACGGCAGGCGCGCCGGGCCGGTCGAGCCGAAACACGCGCCCCGACACCAGGTCGGTGACGTACATGCGGCCCGCGCCGTCGACGGCGGCGCCCTCGAGGACGGCGCCGGGGACGCTGCCCACCAGCACCGGGGAGCGGGCATCCGGGCAGGCCGACGCAGCGGCGGCGGTCGGGGTGACGGCAGTCCCCACCGCCACGACCACGGCCGCGACGAGCAGGCCGATCCTGGTTCCTCGCATGGCAGCACCTTCCGTCGAGCGGGTCTGTTCACAGCGTTACACGAGGTAGGCGCCTGTGCCGGTTCACCTGGCCGGACGGTAACCTGGACGCCCGTGAGCATTCAGGGAGCTACCGCAGTCGGTATTGCCAACGTGACCACGGGCGGGGTCGTCCTCGACACCTGGTACCCGGAACCCGCGCTCGGCGAGGTCGCCGAGACCGGCACCGTCGTCCTGACCGGCGCCGACGTGCCCGCCGAGTTCGCGGCGCTGACCGGGGAGGACGCCGATCGCGGCGTCACCCGCGTCGCCGTCCGCACCTCGATCGCGGACCTGTCCGCCGCACCGGTCGACGCCCACGACGCCTACCTTCGCCTGCACCTGATCTCCCACCGCCTCGTGCAGCCGCACGGTCTGAACCTCGACGGCGTGTTCGGCCTGCTCGCGAACGTCGTGTGGACGAACTACGGCCCGTGCGCCGTCGACGGCTTCGAGCTGGTCCGCGCCAAGCTGCGCGCCCGCGGTCCCGTCACCGTCTTCGGCGTCGACAAGTTCCCCCGCATGGTCGACTACGTCGTCCCGTCGGGCGTCCGCATCGGTGACGCCGACCGGGTCCGCCTCGGCGCCCACCTCGCGTCCGGCACCACCGTCATGCACGAGGGCTTCGTCAACTTCAACGCGGGCACCCTCGGCAACTCGATGGTCGAGGGCCGCATCTCCGGTGGCGTCGTCGTCGACGACGGCTCCGACGTCGGCGGCGGCGCCTCGATCATGGGCACCCTCTCCGGTGGCGGCAAGGAGGTCATCTCCGTCGGCAAGCGCTGCCTGCTCGGTGCGAACTCCGGCCTGGGCATCTCGCTCGGCGACGACTGCGTCATCGAGGCAGGCCTCTACGTCACCGCGGGCACCAAGGTCACCGGCCCGGACGGCACCGTCGTCAAGGCCAAGGAGCTCAGCGGCACCTCGAACCTGCTCTTCCGCCGCAACTCGGTCACCGGTGGTGTCGAGGTGGTCGCGAAGTCCGGCACCGGTGTCGAACTGAACGCGGCGCTGCACGCGAACGACTGATTCACCCAGGCCGTCACCACGGGCGGCCGTCTATTCGAACGTCTGGATTCATGAAGCACTCCCAGGAACACTCCCTGTCCTCCGCCAGCTCCACAGCCGAGGAGGGGGACGCGTCCCACCTCGGTCACGGACTCAAGGTTCGCCATCTGACGATGATGGGCCTCGGGTCCGCGATCGGGGCGGGGCTGTTCCTCGGCACCGGCGTCGGCATCGCCAAGGCAGGCCCGGCGGTGCTCGTCTCGTACGTCATCGCGGGCATCATCGTGATCGCCGTGATGCGGATGCTCGGCGAGATGGGCGCCGCGATCCCGGCGTCCGGCTCGTTCAGCCACTACGCCCGGATCGGCATCGGCGAATGGGCCGGCTTCACGCTCGGATGGCTTTACTGGTTCATGTTGATCATGGTGCTGGGCGCCGAGATCACCGGCGCCTCCGCGATCGTGCACGGCTGGCTGCCCGGCATCCCGCAGTGGGTGGTGGCGCTGGTGTTCGTGACGTTCTTCGCGGTGGTGAACCTCTCCAAGGTCCGCAACTTCGGCGAATTCGAGTTCTGGTTCGCTGCAATGAAGGTCACCGTCATCATCGCGTTCCTGGTGATCGGTGTCCTGCTGGTGTTCGGACTGCTCCCCGACACCGACCCGGTGGGCACCACGAACCTGATCGGCGAGGACGGCTTCATGCCGAACGGTGTCGCGGGCATCGCCGCGGGACTTCTGGTGGTGGCGTTCGCATTCGGTGGCATCGAGATCGTCACCATCGCCGCCGCCGAATCGAAGGACCCGGAGCGCTCCATCGCGTCCGCGGTGCGCAGCGTCGTGTGGCGGATCAGCGTCTTCTACCTCGGTTCCATCGCGATCATGGTGCTCGTGCTGCCGTGGAACTCCGAGCAGTTGCAGAGCGGCCCGTTCGTCGCGGTCCTGAACGAGGCGAGCATCCCGTACGTCTCCGGGTTCATGGAACTGGTCGTCGTGGTGGCGCTGCTCTCGGCGTTCAACGCCAACGTGTACGGCACCTCGCGGATGGCATTCGCCCTCTCCCGGGACGGCGACGGACCGTCCGCCTTGGGCAAGCTCTCCCCGACCGGCGTGCCGACCAACGCGGTGCTGGTGTCGGTGTTCTTCGGCTTCGTGTCGGTGCTGCTGAACTGGCTGCTGCCCGACTCGCTGCTCGAAATCCTGCTCAACGCCGTTGGCGCCGCACTGCTGGTGGTGTGGATCTTCATCGTCGTCGCGCAGCTGCGGTTGCGCCGACGCCTCGAGGCCGAAGGCAGGTTGACCGTGAAGATGTGGGGCTTCCCGTACCTGAGCTGGCTGACGCTCGCGGCACTCGGCGGTCTGATCCTGCTGATGCTCACCGACACCGACGCCCGCAAGCAGTTGATCTCGACGGCGATCCTCACCCTGTTCATCGCCGGGTTGTCGGTGCTCAACGCGAGGCGGCGCAAGGCCGCGGTCTGATCGCGTCGCCGGACGGATCGTGCATGCGGCCCGGACCGGAACTTCCGACCGGGCCGCATGCGGCGCGTCCGGCTCAGCGCGCGGTGAAGCCGCCGTCGATCGAGAGAGCCGCACCGGTGACGAACGATGCCTCGTCGCTCAGCAGGAACGCGACGAACGGTGCGATCTCCTCCGGCTGTGCGACGCGATTCACCGGGTGCAGGGCGGCAATCTGCGCCATCGCCTCGTCGGTGGGGGCCATGGACCCGCGGGAGAGCGGAGTGTCGACCCCTCCGGTGGTGATGGCATTGACCCGGACGCCCCGCTCGGCAACCTCCAGCGCGACGGACCTGGTCAGGCCCACGACGGCGTGTTTGGCGGCGACATAGGGTGCGACCTCGGGCAGCGCGACGACACCCAGGTTCGACGCGTTGTTGACGATCGCCCCGCGGGTGTCGAGGACTGCAGGAATCTGGTGCTTGAGGCAGTTGAAGACACTGGTGAGGTTCTGCGCGATCTCCGCGTCCCAGTCGGCACCGTCGATATCGCACACCGGGCCGGACGCGTTGACGCCACCCGCGTTGTTGAAAGCCCCGTCCAGCCGCCCGAACTCGGCGACCGCGGCGGAGACAAGTGCCGCGGCATCCGCTTCGACCGACACGTCCGCCGCTACGAATGTCGCCGTGCCGCCCGCGGCGCGGATGCTCGAGGCAGCGTCCTCCCCGACGTCCTTTCGGCGAGCACCGAGCACGACGGCGGCGCCCTCCGCCGTGAGCCGCCGGGCAACAGCGAGACCGATGCCGGACGTGCCGCCGGTGACGATGAAGACCTTGGAGTCGAGGCGCGAAGACATGATGAGTCCTTTCGGAAGATCTGCTGGAGTTGGCGACGTGATCGCCTGAATCAGACTGCAGAATCACGAGACTCGGCGCTGGCGGGAATCGGACGACGCGTTGGGCGCGCGAGTCCGTCGAGTGGTCCTCGGTCCGACGACTGTCAGGACAGCAGGCTCGCGGTCGGCTGCACCCTGCCGGTCAGTGCCGAGATCAGCGTGAGCGCGGCGGCGTGCTGACGCTTCGTGTAGTCGGCGGTCGACTCGACACCGACGAAGCACTGGATGTCGCGGGCGAACGCGTCGTAGCTGGTGGCCAGGACGCCTGCGGTGGCGAACACCCCGGCAACGATCAACTGATCGCGTCCGCGTCGACGCAGTTCCTCGGCCAGATCCGTTGCGAAGAACGCGCTGTAGCTGCGCTTCTTCACCCACACGACGTCGGGCGAGACGAGCTCGTCGAGCGCCGTCTCCGCCGCCTGACGCGGGTCGGGCCCCAGCCCCCACATCGAGCCGAGCAGTCCGCGCTGCGCAGGCTCGGTGGCCGGCCGGGGACCGCTGCCGAGGATCGGAACCCCAAGGTCGACTGCACGTTTCAGAAGGGCCGACACCTCCGACAGGAGCCGCGACCTGACCTGCGCGGCGAGCACATCCAGGTAGTAGGGCTGCAGGTCGTGCACGAGAATCGCGACCCTCGTCGGGTCCGGTGTCCAGTCGGGACCGCCGGCCAGCTCGACGAGATCACTCGCGTCGTAGTCCTCCACCTCGACCTTGAACGTTGCCATGGAGGCATTGTCCGCGACATCCCGAAGGGCCGTGCTCATCGCCGATCGTTCGACCCGTCGAGGCCCAGCGCCGAACAGGTCGAGGCGACGGACTCGGCGACGGCGGCGGCGTCCCGGTCCGCGGCACCACACGCCGGCATCGCCTCGCTCATCGTGGCGTTCCAGGAGGTGTGCCACCGGTCGGGAAAGCACCGCTCGAGCAGTTCGAGCATGATCGGCACTGCCGTCGACGCCCCTGGTGAGGCTCCGAGGAGGCCGGCGATGGTCCCGTCGCCTCCGACGACGAGTTCGGTGCCCTGCTGGAGCACCCCGATGCGGCGGCGGTCGGGCGTCACCAGCTGCGCGCGCTGGCCTGCCGGCACGAGCTCCCACTGACGGATGTCCGCGTTCGGGTAGAAGCGCTGCAACTTGGCGAACTTCTTTCGGGGCCTCGCCGCGAGTTCGCCGACGAGATAGCGCACCAACGACAGGTTCTGGACGAGCGCGGCCACGATGACGAGCAGGTTGTGCCACCGGAGCGTCGTGAAGACGTCGCTCAGGCGTCCGTGCTTGAGCAGCTTGGTACTGAACGTCGCGTACGGACCGAAAAGGAGGTGCTCGGTTCCCTCGATGAACCGCCGGTCGAGGTGCGGCACCGACATCGGCGGCGCTCCGATCGCGGCCTGGCCGTACACCTTCGCCTCGTGACGAGTGACGACGTCCGGTTCCGAGCAGCGAAGGAAGGCCGCGCCGACCGGTAGCACGGCGTACCCGCGAACCTCGGGAAGGCGAGCTCGCTGCAGCAGACGCAGCGCCATTCCGCCTGCACCCACGAACACGTGCCGTCCGCGCAACTCGAACGTGCCGGAGCCGGCACTCCCTCCCACCACCCACGCTCCGTCGGGTGACCGACGCAGCGAACGCACCTCGTGTCCGAACAAGACCTCCCCACCGGCGTCGACGACGATTCGCGTCAACCCCTCTGTCAGAGAGCCGAAATCGACGTCGGCCCCTCCGGCATGTCGCGTGGCCGCCATCGGCTCGCCCGGAGTTCGTCCCTCGACCAACAGCGGTGCCCACCGGCCGATCGTGGCGGCGTCGTCGCTGAACTCCATCCGGTCGAACAGTGGGTCACACGTCAGCGTCTCGAATCGCTGACGGAGGTAGTCGATGTCGCGGCGCCCGAAGACGACGTCCATGTGAGGGGTCGTGTGGACGAAGGAATCCGGGTCCAGCAACCCCTTGGTCGTGAGATACCCCCACCATTGGCGGCTGACATGGAACTGCCGCGCGATGGTCGATGCCTTGCGCCCGTCTTCCGGGTCGGGCATGTAGTTCAGCTCGCAGAACCCACTGTGCCCGGTGCCGGCGTTGTTCCACGGCCCACTGCTCTCGGTGGCCAACCCGGTTGCCCTCTCCAGCAGAACGATCCGCCAGTCGGGCTCCAGGATCGCGAGCATCGATCCCAGCGTTGCGGACATGATTCCGCCTCCGATCAGGATCACATCGGCATCCCGCCCATCGGACGAGTCCGGCACGGCATTCGACGGTCGACCCATGTGACGCACACTCCCGACGTAGAGGGTTGGTGCAGCCAGAATTCGCCCGCGACACACCATCCGTCCAATGAACGAATGCAGTATTACGATCCAGCTATGGATCAGTGGACGAATCGACTGGCCCCACAGTTGCGGGCGCTGGTCGAACTGGCCGCGCACGACGGTCACATGACCCAGGCAGCCGCGGCACTCGGCGTGCCGCAGTCGTCGATGAGTCGGCGCATCCACGCCCTGCAAGAGGAGCTGCGGGTTCCGCTGCTGATCCATGACGGCCGGATCGTCCGCCTCACCGCCGCCGCCGAACGCTTGGCGCGACAGGTCCGTGAGCCGCTGTACCAACTGGATCTCGCGATCGCCGAGGTGACCGGAGAAGCCGATCCCGACCAGGGGACCGTTCGATTCGGGTTCCCTCTGACGATGGGATCGGGTCACGTTCCCGACCTTCTCGCCGCGTTCCGTCGCCACCATCCCGGCATCAAGGTGATTCTCAAGCAGGCGCACGGATCGGCCCTCGGCACGGATCTCGTGACCGGAGAACTCGACCTGGCAATCGTCATCCCCGCGCCCGACCGGCTCAAGCACGTACGCATCGGTTCCCAGCAGATTCACGTGGCGGTTCCCGAAGATCACCGCCTGACGACGAGGAAGCACGTCGAACTCACGGACCTGAAGCACGAGACCTTCATCGCCAACCCACCGAGCTACAACCTTCGGCAACTCACCGAGAGCTGGTGCCACGACAAGGGATTCGAGCCGGACGTCGCGTTCGAGGTGACCGAGTTCGCCACCATCCGCGAGCTCGTCAGCCGTGGCCTCGGAATCGCACTGCTCCCCCACGACGAACGAGCGACCCCGGGCCTGGCCGAACTGCCACTGACCGGCACTCGATACAGGCGAGACGTGACCCTTGCCTGGGGCTCGACGACCGAGGCGCCTGCGACACAACGCCTCAGCAGCTTCCTCCTCCGCCACTTCGGCTGAGGCCCTCGCGCGTCCGGCGACGACCCGGCGGCATTCGTGCACGGGCGGAGACGGCCTCCGACGACGGCTGACACTCGTCTGTTGGCCTGGACGAGGCGCACCGATTGGGGCATGGTCGATGCATGGGCTCCGGCAAGCACGACATCGGTGGGGAGAACACGCGGCCGGTCGAGCCGGGGATAGTCACGGACTTCCGGGACCGGATGAGCTACGGCTCCTACCTCGACCTCGGCACGCTGCTCGGCGCGCAGCATCCGGTCAGTGCGCCGGAGCATCACGACGAACTGCTGTTCATCATCGCGCACCAGACGAGCGAACTGTGGCTGAAGCTGACGCTGCACGAACTGAGTGCGGCGAAGGCGGCGCTCGCCCGGGACGACATCTCGGTCGCGCTCAAGTGCATCGCCCGCGTCAAACACATCCAGAAGTCGCTGACCGAGCAGTGGTCGGTGCTCGCGACACTCACTCCGACGGAGTACTCGCAGTTCCGTGGTTTCCTCGGCAACGCGTCGGGCTTCCAGTCGTTCCAGTACCGGGCCGTCGAGTTCATCCTCGGCAACAAGAACGCCGGGGTGCTGCCGGTGTTCGAGTCGGACCCCGAGGCGCACGCCCTGCTGTCGCGGGTGCTGGCGGAACCGAGCCTGTACGACGAGTTCTGGCGGCACCTGCACCGTGTCGGACTTCCGGTGCCGGAGTCGGCGTTGCAGCGCGACCCCGCGAGCGCGTACACCCTCAACCGCGACCTCATCCCGCTGGTCAAGCACGTCTACGAGAACCCGCACGAGAACTGGGAGGCGTACGAGTCGTTCGAGGAGTTGGTCGACCTGGAGGAGAACTTCCAGTTGTGGCGGTTCCGGCACATGCGGACGGTGCTGCGCGTCATCGGAACGAAGCCCGGCACCGGCGGTTCGAGCGGCGTCGGGTTCCTCCAGCGTGCCCTCGACCTCACGTTCTTCCCCGAATTGTTCTCGGTCCGAACCGAAGTCGGTCGGTGACGTGCCGACTCGAACGGTCGCGGCCGACGAGGCGTGGCTCGGCCGATGGACCGGACCGATCGGATTCACCCTCGACGGCGGTCGGATGCGGCCAGGTGCGAGCGGCGGCGACACCGACCTGCACCTCGGCGGCACCGTGTTTCCCGGGTTCCGCGATGCCCACGTCCACCTGGAACTGGTCGACGCCCGAGCACTGTTCGCGGGCGGACTCGAGGAGGTGTACGACCTGGGTGCCGGACTCGACGCCGTCGCGACGTGGCCACCGGACGGCGCTCCGGTCGAGGGAATGCCGCGGGTGCGCTTCGCCGGACAGTTCCTGACCGCGGCGGGCGGCTACCCGAGCGACCGGGCGTGGGCGCCCGCGGGCTCGGTCCGGGAGATCGGCTCCGCCGAGGAGGCGGCAGCGGCGGTACGCGAACAGGTTTGTGCGGGATCAGCTTTCGTGAAGATCACATTGAACGCTGCGGCGGGGCCGGTGTTCGATGACGACACCCTGACCGCGGTGGTCTCCGCCGCCCACGCCGCGAGCCGCGGGGTGATCGCGCACGCCGAGGGGCCGGGGCAGGCGGCCCGTGCACTCGCTGCGGGCGTCGACGTCCTCGCACACACCCCGTGGACGGAAGCTCTCGCCGATTCCGTCATCGACACGGCAGCACGGTCGATGCTGTGGATCAGCACCCTCGCCATCCACCGCGGCCCCGAACTCGATGTGGCCGTGGACAATCTGCGCCGCTTCCACGCCGCCGGCGGACGCGTCCGGTACGGAACCGATCTCGGAAACGGCGACCTACCCGAGGGGCCGAACCCCGCGGAGGTTCGGTCGCTGCTCGCCGCGGGACTCGGCCGTGCGGAAATTCTGGACGCGATGATCGACGGCGACGCCGCCGCGCGGTTCGCCGCCGGCCTGCAGCGGTTCACGTGGATCCCCGGCACCCCGCCCACGGCTGACGACGATTTCGCCGACTGGCTGGCGGGCGCACGGATCGTGGCCGTCAGCGATCTCGACCTCGCCCCGGACATCGAACGAGGAGGCATGCCGTGACCGTCGACGACCTGGACCGTGACGCCGCAGCGCGAGATGCGGCAGATCCGTTGGCCCGCTATCGCTCCCTCTTCCACTCGACCGAAGGCTCCGATCTGGTCTCCTACCTGGACGGCAACTCGCTGGGCCGCCCGACGATCGCGGCGACGGAAGCGATCACCGCTGCCGTCGCACAGTGGTCGGGGCGACTGATCCGGGGCTGGGACGAGCAGTGGATGGACCTGCCGCTCACCATCGGCGACCGGCTCGGTGCCGCGGCACTCGGCGCCGTACCGGGACAGACGACGATCGGCGATTCGACGACCGTGCTGCTCTACAAGCTCGCCCGCGGCGCCCTCGCGATGCGGCCTGGCCGCACCGAGATCGTCCTCGACAGCGACAACTTCCCCACCGACCGCTACGTCCTCGAAGGCATCGCGGACGAACTCGGCCTGCACCTGCGCTGGATCACCGTCGATCCCGCGTCCGGAGTCGAGGTGGCCGCCGCTCGCAACGCGATCACCGATCGCACGGCACTGGTGGTGCTCAGTCACGTCGCCTACCGGTCGGGCTTTCTCGCCGATGTGGACACGATCACCCGCTGCGCCCACGACGCGGGCGCGCTGGTCCTGTGGGACCTGTGCCACTCGGTGGGGAGTGTCCCGATCGAACTCGATTCGTGGCAGGTCGATTTCGCGGTCGGCTGTACCTACAAGTATCTGTGCGGCGGTCCGGGATCACCCGCGTTCGCCTATGTGCGCACCGAGCACCAGGACGACTTCCGGCAGCCGATCCAGGGGTGGATGGGTCGCCGCGACCCGTTCGAGATGGGACCGGGTTACGTGCCCGCCGACGGTGTCCGGCGGGTCGTCAGCGGCACTCCGGCGATCCTCGGGATGATCGCGATGCAGTCGACGATCGACATGATCGAGCGCGCGGGCATCGACGCGGTGCGCGCGAAGTCCGTGCAGTTGACCGAGTACCTGATCGACCTGACGCGCGAACTCCTCCCCGGCGTCGCGATTTCGGCACCCCTCGATTCCGGCCGACGCGGCGGGCACGTCACCCTCGACCACCCCGGATTTCGCGACGCGCTGCCCCGACTATGGGCTCGCGGCGTGATCCCCGACTTCCGCGCACCGCAGGGCCTGCGCCTCGGACCGAGCCCCCTGAGCACGGGGTTCGCCGAGTCCCTGGCAGGGGTCCGTGCGATCGCGGAAGAGGTGGATCGCTAGGGGAATCCCACGATCACTGGCTTTCGCGGCGGGCGAGCTCGCCGAACACCAGGGTGGCCACCACGAAGAACACCGCACCGACCCACGGCGCGAGCAGCAGCGCCGCGAGCAGTCCGGTGATCGCGAACAACACCACCTCCACCGCCAACCGGCGCGGATTCGCGAGCCGACGGGCGGACGTCGGCGCCATCCACACCGCCCAGATCGCCGCTGCGACAACAGGAAGCGCAACCGCCGCCAGCACCTGAACCACCAGGCTGTCGCTGGACGCGGCACCGGACAGTGCCAGGATCGTGAGCATCATCAATTCGAGGAGAAACGCCGCCGCGTGCAGCGGACCGTAGTCGGAATGCTCGCGCGCCGAGCTCGTCACTGCGCGACCTTGATCAGCAGCTTTCCGAAGTTCTGACCTTTCAGCAAACCGATGAAGGCGGCGGGAGCGTTCTCGAGACCGTCGACGACGTCTTCCCGGTGTTTCACGCGGCCGTCCGCGATCCAGCCGGACATGTCGGCAAGGAAGTGCACGAACTGATCCTTCACGAACTCGGACTGGATGAAGCCCCGCACGGTGAGGCTCTTCGTGAGGATCCGGCCCATCAGTGCCGCGGACCGGTCCGGACCCTCCGGCGCCGACGTGAGGTTGTAGTTCGCGATCAGGCCACAGACCGGTACCCGGGCGTACGTGTTCAGCAGCGGCAGCACCGCGTCCCACACCTTGCCGCCCACGTTCTCGAAGTACACGTCGATTCCGTTGGGGCAGGCCGCCTTCAGCTGCGCCGCGAAGTCGGGCGCACGGTGGTCGAGGGCCTCGTCGAAGCCGAGCGCGCGCAGATGCGCGACCTTGTCGGGCCCGCCGGCGATACCGACGGCGCGGGCGCCCTTGATCTTCGCGATCTGCCCGACCGCGGACCCGACGGGACCGGTGGCCGCCGCAACCACCACGGTCTCGCCGCGCGCCGGCTTGCCGATCTGGAGCAGCCCCGCGTACGCCGTGAAACCCGGCATACCGAGTACCCCGAGCGCCGTCGACAGGGGCGCCGCCGCCGGGTCCAGCTTCCGCACGTGCCGCGCGTCCGCGATCGCGTGGGACTGCCAGCCCGAGAACGACAGCACCACATCACCTTTCGCGAACGAGGGGTCCTTGGACTCGACGACGCGACCAACCGTGCCGCCGACCATCACGGCGCCGAGCGGGACGGGGTCGGCGTACGACTCGGCCTCGCTCATGCGGCCGCGCATGTACGGATCGAGCGAGAGGTAGAGGGTTTCGAGGAGCAGTTCACCGTCGGCAGGCTCGGGGAGGGGCGCCGTTTCGATCCGGAAGTCGGACGGCGTCGGCTCGCCTACGGGGCGGGCGGCGAGCACGACGCGAGTGGTCTCGGCAGGCAGGCTCATGTCTGTCGAGGCTAGTCTTCTGTGACGGAGGTCGCACTCGACGCGCGGAGAGCACGGAGGGACCGATATGAACGCCGTCAATCTGAGCAAGCAGCATCCGATCCTCTATCAGCAGCTGGTGACGCTGAGCAGCCAGGCCGACGCCGCGGTCGCGGACGCGGGACTCGACCCGCTGCTCGCCGAACTCGTCAAGATCCGGGTGTCCCAGATCAACGGATGCGCGTTCTGCCTGCGCATGCACACCCGCGATGCCCTGAAGAAGGGTGAGACGACCGACCGGCTGGCGATGGTCGCCGCCTGGTGGGAGTCGCAGTACTTCAGCGCGCCGGAGCGGGCCGCACTCGCACTGGCAGAGGAGGTCACCGACCTCCCGGTCCCGGCGGGTCACGACTGGGACGACGGATCACTCACCGATGCGCAGGCGTCGGCGATCAGCTGGCTGGCCGTCGCGATGAACGCGTGGAACCGTGTCGCGATCACGAGCCACTATCCGGTCGCGCCCTGACCCCTGGCGAAACATACCCCCAGGGGGTATTGTCGGGGCATGAGCAAGCGACCCGAACAACCGGTCTCGGCCGCCGCGCACACGCACCACAACGCTGCCGAGACTCGTCACGAGCACACCGACCACCCGGGGCACGACCACTCGGGGCACGCCGGCCACGGCACGACGGATGCCCCACACGATCACGGCGCGGAGCACGCCGGGCATGAGGGTCACAGCGGGCACGAAGGCCACGATGGCCACGCGGGCCACGCGGGCCACGCGGGCCACGGCAATCACGTCGACCAGTTCCGTCGGCTGTTCTGGATCATGCTGGTCCTCGCGGTCCCGACGGTCGCGTTCAACGACATGTTCGCGGACCTCATCGGGTATCAGCTGCCGAACGCCGAGTGGGTGCGGTGGGTCTCGCCGATCCTCGGCACGATCATCTACTTCTGGGGCGGTCGTCCCTTCCTGACCGGCGCGGTCAGTGAAATCCGTTCACGCAAACCGGGAATGATGCTGCTGATCGCCCTCGCGATCACCGTCGCCTTCGTCGCCTCGTGGGGTTCGACGCTGGAACTGCTCCACCACGAACTGAACTTCTGGTGGGAGCTGGCGCTTCTCGTCGTGATCATGCTGCTCGGGCACTGGATCGAGATGCGATCCCTCGCGCAGACGACCTCCGCGCTGGATTCGCTCGCCGCGTTGCTGCCCGACGAGGCCGAGAAGCTCGTCGGGGAGGACGTCGTGACGGTCTCCCCCGCCGAACTGACGGTCGGCGACATCGTGATCGTGCGCCCCGGTGCATCGGTACCGGCCGACGGCACCATCGTCGACGGCACCGCGAGCATGGACGAGTCGATGGTGACCGGCGAGTCGAAGCCGGTCCAGCGTGAGGCCGGCGACACCGTCGTCGCGGGCACGGTCGCCACCGACTCGGGTCTGCGCGTTCGTGTCACGGCCACCGGGGACGACACGGCACTGGCCGGCATCCAGCGACTGGTCGCGGACGCGCAGGCGTCGTCGTCGCGGGCTCAGCGCGTCGCCGACACCGCCGCCGGCTGGTTGTTCTGGTTCGCGATCGGAGCCGCCGCGATCACCGCGGTCGTGTGGACCGCGATCGGTATGCCCGACTCCGCGGTCGTCCGGGCCATCACCGTCCTCGTCATCGCCTGCCCCCACGCCCTCGGCCTCGCAATTCCGCTCGTGGTGTCGATCGCCACCGAACGTGCCGCCCGCGGAGGCGTTCTCGTCAAGGACCGGCTCGCGCTCGAGTCGATGCGCACCGTCGACGCGGTCCTCTTCGACAAGACCGGCACCCTCACCAAGGGGGAGCCTTCGGTGATCGCCGTCGAGCCGGTCGCCGGGTACAGCCCGGACCGGGTGCTGGCCCTGGCGGCCGCAGCCGAATCCGACAGCGAACACCCCCTTGCGAAGGCCATCGTCCGGAAGGCGGAGTCGAGCGGCATCACCGTCCCGGCGTCGTCGGACTTCTCCTCGTCGCCCGCGGTCGGCGTGACGGCCACCGTCGACGGCGAGCGCATCCGGGTCGGCGGTCCGCACCTTCTCACCGAGCACGACCGCACCGAACTCCCAGTCGCCGACGAGTGGCGCAGGACAGGCGCGATCATCCTGCACGTGCTCGCAGGCGACGACGTGATCGGCGCGCTGCGCCTCGCCGACGAGATCCGCCCGGAGTCGCGTGACGCCGTCGACGCGCTGCACGCCGCCGGAGCGCAGGTCGTGATGATCACCGGTGACGCCCAAGCCGTCGCCGACAGTGTCGCCGCCGAACTCGGCATCGACCGCGTGTACGCCGGGGTTCGTCCGGAGGAGAAGGCGGCCAAGGTCGCCGAACTCCAGGCCGAGGGCCGCAAGGTCGCGATGGTCGGCGACGGAGTCAACGACGCCCCGGCGCTCGCGCAGGCCGACGTCGGCATCGCCATCGGTGCGGGCACCGACGTCGCGATCGGATCGGCGGGCGTGATCCTGGCGTCGTCGGACCCTCGCTCGGTGCTGTCGGTGATCGAACTGTCCCGCGCGAGCTACCACAAGATGAAGCAGAACCTGTGGTGGGCAGCCGGTTACAACCTCGTCTCCGTGCCCCTGGCCGCGGGCGTCCTCGCTCCGATCGGGTTCGTGCTGCCGATGAGCGTCGGTGCGATCCTCATGTCGGCGTCGACGGTCGTCGTTGCGCTCAACGCACAGTTGCTCCGACGCCTCGATCTGACGCCGGAGCACAGCACCGACCGGTTCCTCGGGCGGAGCGGAGCCTGAGAGACGACGCGGCCGGCACCCCAACCGGACGCCGGCCGCCGTCGTCGACCCCAGGGCCCGTGTTCGTCTCGGTCAGGGGGTCTCGGCGGGCGCGGCCAGACGGGCAGGCAGCAGCGGACGCCACGGCCAGTGCCGGGCGAGGCGCGCGCGGGCGCGCAGGAACCCGAGACCGAGGACGAGCCCGAAGATCAGGTGCCCGATCAGCGACAGCACGATCGTGGTGGGAGTGAGAGGGAACATCTTCTGCTGTCCGCCCGGCGACAGCGCGACCGTGCCGATCAACCCTGCCCACACCGGGGCCACCGCGAAGGCGACGAACGCGACGAGGACGGTGCGGCGCGATCGGTGCTGCAGGCCGAAGGCGAGGGCCAGGAGGAAGAACGCGATCCCGATCCCGCCGCCGTCGCCGAGGTATCGCCACAGGTAACCGACGATCGCGCCGGTGCGGGCGTCGCTGCCCGCGTGCACCCACGTGCCCATCCGCGGGATGAAGTCCCCCCACAACCCGAGCAGGTACACGGTGTCGAGGCGGAACACGTCGTACACGAGGCAGGCGAACATGCCCCAGACGAGGCCGTATCCGACGATCCGGTCAACCGGATGCGGCGCGAAGACGCACAGCACGACGAGGATCGCGGCGAGCGGGATGATCACGAGCGCACCCGTCGCGTTCATCGAGACCACCCCGAACACCTGCGCCGAGATCGCCAGCAACGGCAACGACGCCAGGAGGAGGTACAGCCCGATGCGGGTGAACGCCCAGTGATGGCGGACCGTGCCGGTCGCGGGCGGTGCGTGCTCCTGCTCGTCGGGGACGGTGGAATCGAGGATGTGCGGCATGGTGGGTGTCCTTCCAGTCCGGTGGCCACCACGTCGGGTGGTCCTGGTCCAAACCAGCGTCCGCCCGGTGCCGCAGCGCCGACAGCCACCCGAGGGTGGGGAAAGACGCCACCCTCGGCGCGGGGCCTGTTGTCGAGACGAGGATCGTCCTTTCCCAGACGTGGGTCAGATCCGCGTGTCGACGTCGACCCAGTAGTTGTCCCGCAACGACCGCTTCAAGACCTTGCCGGCGCCGCTGCGGGGCAGACTGTCGACGAAGTCGATCCGCTTGGGTGTCCGCACACTGCCCAGCGCGTCCTTCACCAGCGCGATGAGTTCCGACTCGCCGGCATCACGACCGGGCGAGAGCTCGACGACGGCGATCACCTTTTCGCCCCAGTCGGGGTCGGGTACGCCGATCACGGCGCAGTCGTTGACGCTGGGATGTCCCCAGATGACCTGCTCGATCTCACTGGGATACACGTTGAAGCCGCCAGAGATGATCATGTCCTTGGTCCGGTCGGTGATGTGAAGGTAGCCCTCGTCGTCGAGGTGCCCGACGTCACCGGTGTGGAGCCAACCGTCGATGATCGTCTCGGCGGTCTTGTCGGGCTGCTTGTAGTAGCCCTTCATCACCAGGTCGCCACGGACGCAGATCTCACCGCCCTCGCCGCGCGGTACGGCTTTGTCGTCCGTGCCGCGGATCTCGACGGTGATGAGCGGGTACGGGCGTCCACAGGAGTCGAGTCGCTTGTCCGACAACGGAATTCCGTCGCGGACGCGTTCGTCGGGACGCGCGAACGCGACTCCCGCGAACGCCTCGGTCTGTCCGTACGCGGCCATCATCACCGGGCCGAAGACCTCGATCGCTCGCTTGACCTTCTCCACCGACATGGGCGCGGCCCCGTGCACGAAGTAGCGCAGCGAGGAGAAGTCGAACTCGCGTCCGGCCACCCAGTCCAGCATGCGATAGATGACCGTCGGAGGCAGGAACAGGTCGGTGACCCGATGCGTCTCGATCGCCTCGACGACTGACGCGGGGTCCGCTCGCGGAATGATCACCACGGTGCCGCCGCGCGCCGTGGTCGGGAGGGTGATGATGCCCGCAGAGTGCGTTAGGGGCGCCGCCGCCAGATTGACGATCGACTCGGCGTGGCCGTACTCGAACGCCATCAACAGATGCGCGCACGTGTTGGCAAGCGTGCGATGCGTGTTCATGACGCCCTTCGGCAGCCCCGTGGTGCCGCCGGTCGGAGAGATCATCACGACGTCGTCCATCGCGTACGGGACGTCCGGTCGGGTGACCGGACGGCCGTGGATCCACGTGGCGAGCGACGGGTACGAGCCGCCCTGATCGGAGTCGATGCAGACCATCAGGACCAGGTCGGGCACCATCGCACACAGTTCCTCGGCCTCGGCACGCATCGAGCTGTGGAAGAAGAGAGCTTCGCAGTCGAACTGCCGGATCAGCCCGACCGACGTGCTGGTCGGCTCGCCCGGGTGCAGCGGCACCCAGGCCCGGCCGGCACGCCATATGCCGAGGACACACATCCACGCCACGGGATCGTTCGGGGAGAGCACAGCCGCGTGTCCTGTCGACGTCACTTCGGTGTCGAGGAGCGCCGATGCGATCTGGCAGGTGAGTTCGCCCGCCTCCTGATAGGTCCACGAGCGCTCGCCCATGACGAACGCCGTGCCCGAGGCATTCTGGTCCCACCCACGGTCGAAGAAGTCGATGATCGCCATCAGACCGCCTCGAGGACGGTCACCACTGCGACGGCTTCCTCACCTGTCGAGAACGGGCTGAATCCGCCGCCGTTCTCGGCGAGAGCGATCCGTGCGCCCTTCACCTGACGGCTGCCAGCTTCGCCACGCAACTGGGTGACGAGCTCGAAGATCTGGCCGAGACCGGTCGCGGCGAGGGGATGTCCCTTCGATTCGAGGCCGCCGGAGGTGTTGATCGGGATGCGTCCTCCGATCGTGGTGACTCCCGACTCGGCGGCTGCGCCGCCGCCTCCCAACTCGACGAACCCGAGGAGTTCGCTGATGAACAGTTCGCCGAAGGCGGTAGCGTCATGGACCTCGGCGACGGAGACGTCGCTCGGCGCGATGCCCGCACGCTCGTAGGCACGCTCGCCTGCAAGCTTCGTGACGTGCTTCGAGTAGTCGGTCATCTCGCGCTCCACGCCGGTGCCGACGACGGACGCGAGCACGCGGACCTGCCGCTTCGCCCCCATCCGGGCGGCCACCTCTGCGTTGCAGACGATCACGGCCGAGGCACCGTCGGTGAGGGGCGAGCACATCGGAACGGTCAGCGGGAAACTCAGCGCGCGGGACGCGAGGATCTCGTCGACACTCATGTCCTTGCGGAAGTGCGAGAGCGGGTTGTCGACCGAATGCCGGTGGTTTTTCGCCGACACCGCCGCGAGCTGGCGCTGCGTCGTGCCGAACCGTTCCATGTGGGCTCGGGCCATCGCCGCGTAGATGTCCATGAAGATGCTGCGCTGCCCCGCCTCACTGGCGTCGACGGCGCCGCCGAGTTCGTCGAGCGTTCGCTGCAGTGCGGTGGGGTCGGAGAGATCGTAGGCTCCGTCGAAGACGCTCATCGTCTTCGCGCGGTCACCGGTGTTCATCTTCTCCGCGCCGACCGCCAGCGCGACGGCCGACTCCCCGGCCCGCACACTCGTGACAGCCAGACTCAGCGCCGACGACCCGCTCGCACAAGCGTTCTCGACGTTGAAGACGGGGATCCGCTCGAGTCCCGTTCCGCGCAGCGCGATCTCGCCGGCGATCATGGCCTGACCCTCCAGTGGACCCTGGGTGGTGTTGCCGAAGTAGGCGCTGTCGACGTCGGCGGGATCGACGCAGGCGTCGGCGAGCGCCTCTCGGACCGCCCGAGCGGTCAGGCTCGGGACGGTCTCGGACGGATGCACTCCGAACGGGGTCATGCCGACCCCGATGATGAAGACGTCGTTCATGTTCCGCGTCATTCCTGCGCGCTCACGGGTCCGAGGGATGCCGAGGGGGAATCGGTGGGATGCCGGTGCACGGACTCCACCATCCGTTCGGCGCCGAGCACCTGGAGGGTGTCGCCCGCGGCCTTGAGCAGTCCGGTCGGCATGTCGGCACGACCGACGAACGAATGGCTCGCCAGGATCGCCGGGATGTCGAAGATCGGGCTCTCGGCGATGATGTCCTTCGCGCTCAGGCCTGCGCCGTCTCGTTCCCGAACCTTGTCGAGGGTCGCCAGCAGCATGGTGCGCCACGTGTGCAGGTCCTCGCGCCGCATCGGATCCATGTGCCCCTGGACGTACCAGTCGACGTCGAGTGTCTCGAGCAGCGCGAGAGTGGTGAGCCAGGCGACGGGATCACCGGACTGGATGGCCGGGGTCATTCCGAGGTCGGCGATGAAGGCCACGCGGTCGTCGACCGCGTGCACCACCGTCGAGCCCATGGTGTGACCGGGCGCCTCGAACAGGACGAAGCGCTTGCCGCCGAGCTCGAGGTTGAGGCGCCCGCGGTAGGTGAGCGTCGGGTACGCCATCGTGTAGTTCTCGACGATCGCCGGATCGACATCCGGGTACTCGCCCCAGGTGCGCAGCGCCTCGCGAGCCATCTCGTCGGTGTCCATCACACCGCGCGTCGTCTCCGAGGAGATCAGGACCTCGGGCTCGAGGTAGGGCGCGGAGATGGTGTGGTCGGAGTGGTGTTCGCAGTACACCTGGTAGCGCAGCGGGCCCTTGCTGTCGATGAACTCCTTCCATGGTGCGCAGATGTTGACGGACATCGGGCCGTCGACGGCGATGCAGCCCTCGTCGGTGACGATCAGGCCGCTGTACGGGTACGTGCCGAAGACGTAGACGTCGTCGGAGAGCTGGAGGAGACGCGGGTCGCCGTCGAGGGCGAGGCGGGACGTGGTCATGGTGTGGGTGCTCGCTTCTTCGGTGGGATCAGAGTTCGGGGACGACGTAGTGCGAGAGGACGCCGATGCGCTCGATCTCCAACTCGACGAACGCCGGCCGTGGCAGGTGCTTGCCGAGTTCGAAACTCGAGCCGTCCGGGACCGTTCCGGTGCCCCACACCTCGCCCGCGACGATTTCGTCGCCCTTGCTGAGCGAGACGACGGCGTCGTCGAAGCCGTGGAGCATCTCCGACGTCGAGCCCTCGCCCCACACCTGTCCGTTCACGCGCACCGTCATCGCGAGATCGCGCACGTCCGGGATCTCGTCCTTGGTGACGACGCACGGTCCGAAGCTGTTGCCGTTCGGGAAGTCCTTCGAGTCGCCGTGGATCGAGCCGCTGCCCGCGATGTTGCGGGCCTGGACGTCGCGGAGTGTCCAGTCGTTGTAGACGGCGTAGCCGAAGATGTGGTCGTCGGCGATGCTCGGGTCGATGTCGCTGCCGGACCTGCCGATCACCGCGCACAGTTCGAGTTCGTAGTCCAGCCAGTCACTTTGGGCCGGCCAGGTCAGGACGCTTCCGGGCGCCGAGACGGTCCCGGCGTCGCGTTCGGCCGCGAACGGCGGAGTGGTGGGCTCGTAGAGCGGCGACACGAGCGGGTCGACCGCCGCCATTATCTCGGCGACGGTTCGCGGGTCGTCGGTGTTCGCTGCAATCCACTGCGCCGTCCTCGCGACGCTCGGACGGAGGTGGTTGACGATCAGCGAGACGTCGCGCAGGCGACGGGGACGGAAGGGGGCCAGGAGGCTGGCGGTGTGCTTCTCGACGAGGTGCGCCGCGTCGAGTGTGGTGTAGGCGACCCACGCCTTGTCGAGTGCGGCCTGCCCGCCGTCGATCAGCGCCAGCATGGACGCGAAGTCGGGGTCATCGGGGTACCGGCTCGTCAGGTCGGTGTAGCTGTGGTTGTCGCGGTTGTCGATGCCGAGCCGCGGAGTGGGGTCGTCGGGGGTGCGGAAGGTGACGAATTTCATCGATTCTTCTCTCGAAAGTGGTTCGGCGCAAGGGTGATTCGACCGAAGAGGCGGCGGGCGCCATAGTCGCCGCCGAAGGCTTCCGCCCGCGCTGGTCAGATGCGCGAACGCCGATCAACCTCGAAGCTAGTGCGCTGCATCACGCAGGTGTTATCGATTCATATCGATAGCCGGTATCACTGCTGTTGATAGTTGAGCGCCTCGGCGGCGTCGCGCATGCGCTGTCGTAGCCAGCGGTGCGAAGGGTTGTCGTCATGGCGAGCCGACCAGAACATCGTTTCGGTCAACGGGGCGAACGTCATCGGCGGCTCGACGAGCCGGATGCGAGCCTGCGGGGCGAGGCAGTGCGCGAGCCGCTCCGAGATCACGGTGAAGAACGGGGTGTCGCGGAGGAACAGCGCCGCCGCGGAGAAGCTCTGCGTCGAGACGTCGACGGGGCGGTCCATGCCCATCGCCCGCATCTGGAGTCGCGCGACCGTCTGCACCGCGTGGCCCTCGTACCCCAGGTAGGGCAGAGTGAGGAACTCCTCGGCGGTGAGTGCGTCCCCGACCTCGGTGTTCTCCGAATCAACCGCGCAGACCAACCGATCACCGAACAGGTCTTCACTGTTCAGAGGAACACCGGACGGCTGGAGTTCCCGTGGCGCGATCAGCAGGTCGAAACGGCCCCGCTGCAGGAACTCCGCGTAGTCCTCGGTCACAGGGCGGACGTGGATGCTGACGGAAGGCGCTTCGTGTCGCAGATGCGCAAGGAGCGGCCGCAGGAACACCAAGAGGACGTAGTCGCTGGCGACGATCGTGAAGGTCCGATGCTCGCGTGTCGGATCGAACGCGCGACGCTGCCCCAGGGCGTTCTCCATCAGCGCGAGCGACTGTTGGATCGGGCCGATGAGCGATTCGGCCACCGGAGTCGGCACCAGGGTGCGTCCCTCCCGGACGAGGAGGGGATCGTCGAACAGCTTGCGCAGACGCGCGAGGGATGCGCTCATCGCGGGCTGGCCCACCTGCATCCGCGCGGCGGCACGCGTCACGCTGCGCTCCGACATCAGGGCGTCGAACGCGACCATCAGATTCAGGTCGACGCTCTGTAGATCCCGGGAGGTCACGACGGGACTCCTGCGTTCAGGGGACAGGTTCTCCACATGGTAGAACCTGCCCGCTGTCCTCTTCCGTGGGCGACGCGACGAGTCCGTATTCCCACTGTCTGGTTCTCGGCCGTGCCACGTCGAGATACTCGCCGCCCCAACGCTTCACATCCCCACTACCCCAGCAGCTTCTTCTGGACCTTCCCCATCGCGTTACGGGGCAGCGACTCCACGAGTCGCACCTCCCGCGGACGCTTGTGCACGGACAGTTCGGACGCGACGTGCGCGATCAGCTCGTCGCGGTCGGCGTCCGGTCCGACGACGAACGCGACGATCCGCTGCCCGAGGTCGTCGTCGGGCAGTCCGACGACGGCAACCTCCTTGACGCCGGGATGTCCGAGCAGACTGGTTTCCACCTCGCCCGCGCCGATCCGGTAGCCGCCGGACTTGATGAGGTCGGTCGACGCGCGGCCGACGATGCGATGGAAGCCGCCGTCGTCGATCGCGGCGACGTCGCCGGTGACGAACCAGCCGTCCTCCGTCCACGATTCGGCCGTCGCGTCGGGACGGTTCAGGTAGCCGTCGAACAACATCGGGCCGCGCACCTGCAGCCCGCCGATGGATTCGCCGTCGTGCGGAACGGGCGTCCCGTCCTCGGCCACGAGCCGCGTCTCCACTCCTTCGACCGGCAGGCCGACCCATCCGGGCCTGCGTTCCCCGTCGGCTCGGGTACTGAGCGTGATCATCGTTTCGCTCATGCCGTACCGCTCCACGGGCGCGAGTCCGGTGAGCGCGGTGAGCTTCTCGAACACCGGAACCGGTAGCGGCGCACTGCCCGACACCAGCAACCGGGCTCCGGACAGTGCCCGTGCGGACGCCTCGTCCTCCACGATCCGCGACCACACCGTCGGGACACCGAAGTACAGGGAGCCGCCCGCCTCGGCGTAGGCAGCCGGGGTGGGTTTACCGGTGTGGACGAGCCTGCTGCCGACGCGCAGCGGTCCGAGCAGCCCGAGGATCAGGCCGTGCACGTGGAACAGGGGAAGCCCATGGACCAGAGTGTCCTTGCCGGTCCACTGCCAGGCCCGCACGAGCGCGTCGAGCCCGGCCGCGATGGCGCGTCGCGACAGCAGCACGCCCTTGGGGGCGCCGGTCGTACCGGAGGTGTACAGGACGAATGCCGTCGACGACGGATGCGGCTCGGGGTGCCCGTGCCAGTCTCGGGCGTTCACCCGCACCGGCACGACGGGAAGGTCGCTCCCCTCGGGCGCCTTCCCCAACCACGCCTGCGCGCCCGAGTCGGTCAGGATGTGCGCGAGCTCGGCCGGTCCGGAGTCCGGCGGCACCGGAACCACGGTGACCCCGGCGAAGAGGCAGCCCACGATCGCGACGACGGTCGCGGCAGTGGGTTCGGCGAGCACGGCGACGCACCGAGCACCGGCGATGCGACGCGCCAGGGCGCCGGCGCCACCGACGATGTCGCTGCGCGAGAGGGTGTGCCCGTCGATGCGCACGGCGTCGGGGAGGTCGTCGCCCTGGGCGACGGCGAGGGGATTCAGGGAGCTCAGCAGCACGCCTGCCAGCGTCTCACATCAGGTCCGGCGCCCGTCACGTCCGCGTCGCCAGCGACCGTAGGAAGAACGTGAGGTTCGCGGGACGTTCCGCGAGGCGGCGCATGAAGTAGCCGTACCACTGCGCGCCGTATGGCACGTACACCCGCATGCGGGCGCCACTGTCGGCGAGACGCTGCTGCTCGACGTCCCGGATCCCGTACAGCATCTGGTGCTCGTAGCGATCCGGGCCGCGTCCGGTGCGCCGGGCCTCGGCGGTCGCGGCGTCGATCATCGCCGGGTCGTGGGACGCGACCATCGGGTAGCCGTCGCCGTCCATGAGAATCGCCAGGCACCGACGGTACGAGTCGTCGACCTCTGCCGCGGACTGGAACGCCACCGATGCCGGCTCCCGATAGGCGCCCTTGCACAGGCGGACCCGTGACCCCGGTCCCGCGAGGTCGCGGCAGTCGCTCTCGGTGCGGCGCAGATACGCCTGCAGCACCGCTCCCACCCACGGGTAGTCGGCGCGGAGCGCGGAGACGATCGACAGCGCCCCGTCGGTGGTGGTGTGGTCCTCCGCGTCGACGCTGACCCACACGCCCGCGGCCAGCGCGGCCTCGCACAGCTCCCGCGCGTGGTCGAGCGCGATCTTGTCACCGTCGACGGGCAGCGCCTGCCCGAGCGCCGAGAGTTTCACCGACACTTCCAGCCTGTGCGATCCCGGCGCCTCGGCCAGCTCGGCGAGATCACCCAGCAGACTGCGGTATTCGGCGACGATCGCGCGCGCCTGGTCGACGTCGGTGGTGTCCTCGCCGAGGTGGTCGATGCTGATGGCTCGTCCGGAGTCGAGCAGGGCACGCGTCGCGGCCAGCGCGTCGTCGCGGGCCTCCCCCGCGACGAATCGGGTGACCAGCGAGCGGGTTCCGGGGGCGTGGGTGATCGCCGACTTGATCCGAGACGAGCGCGCTGCGGCCAGGATCGCGGGCCGCAGCAGATTCGCCATCGCTACACCTCCGGTCCCATGTGCGGGTAGCGATGGTCGGTGGGCGGCACGAACGTCTCCTTGATCGTGCGAGCCGACGTCCAGCGCAGCAGGTTCAGCGGCGAGCCCGCCTTGTCGTTGGTACCGGACGCCCGCGCCCCACCGAACGGCTGCTGCCCCACCACGGCACCGGTCGGTTTGTCGTTCACATAGAAGTTCCCCGCGGTGAATCGCAGTGCCGCCATGGCCTTCTCCACCGCAACTCGGTCGTCGGCGATCACCGCCCCGGTCAGGGCGTACGGCGCGGTCCTGTCGACCACCGTGAGCAGGTCCTCGAACGCGGTCGGGGTGGCGTCGTCGTAGACGTGCACCGACAGGATCGGCCCGAAGTACTCGGTGGCGAACGCCTCGTCGCCGGGGTCGTCGGCGAGCAGCACCGTCGGTCGCACGAACCAGCCGACGCCGTCGTCGTACGTGCCGCCGACCGCGACCTTGACGCCGGCGGCTCCGCGCGCCCGCTCGATGGCCGCGACGTTCTTGTCGTAGGCCCGCTGATCGATCAGTGCCCCGCCGAAGTTCGCCAGGTCGGTGACGTCCCCATAGGCGAGCTCGTCCGTCTCGGCGAGGAAGTCCTCCCCCATCTCCTCCCACACCGACCGCGGAACGTAGGCGCGAGACGCCGCCGAACACTTCTGCCCCTGGTATTCGAAGGCGCCCCGAATCAGCGCGGTCCGCAGGGCGTCCGGGTCCGCGGACGAATGCGCGACGACGAAGTCCTTGCCGCCGGTCTCGCCGACGATCCGCGGATAGCCGTGGTAGCGGTCGATGTTGGTGCCCACTTCCCGCCACAGGTGCTGGAAGGTGCGGGTCGAGCCGGTGAAGTGGATGCCTGCGAGACGAGGGTCGGAGAGGACGACGTCCGACACCGCGGGACCCGTCCCGGTGACGAGATTGATCACCCCAGGCGGCAGCCCGGCCTCCTCGAGAACTCTCATCGTCCAGTACGCCGAAAGCGTCTGGGTGGGAGACGGTTTCCACACCACGGTGTTCCCCATCAACGCGGGCGCGGTCGGCAGGTTGCCGGCGATCGCGGTGAAGTTGAACGGCGTCACCGCGTAGACGAAACCTTCCAGAGGCCGGTACTCCATCCGGTTCCACACCCCCGGACTCGACACCGGCTGCTCGGCGAGGATCTGCCGCGCGAAGTGCACGTTGAACCGCCAGAAGTCGACCAGTTCGCACGGCGCGTCGATCTCGGCCTGCTGCACGGATTTCGACTGTCCGAGCATCGTTGCCGCCGCGATGGTTTCGCGCCAGGGGCCGGACAGCAGGTCGGCGGCGCGCAGGATCACCGCGGCGCGCTCGTCGAACGGCAGCGACCGCCATCCCGGAGCCGCCGCGACGGCCGCGGTCACGGCGTCGTCGGCGTCCTCGTGGGTGGCGTCTGTGATCGTGCCCAGGACCGCGGTCCGGCGGTGCGGCTGCACGACGTCGATCCGCTCCCCGTCGCCCATCCGGTGCACGCCACCGATGACGTGCGGGAGGTCGATCGGAGCCCCGGCGATCTCGGCGAGCTCGCCGGCGAGGATGGTGCGCTCGCGACTACCCGGAGCGTACGAGTGCACCGGCTCGTTGGCCGGCGCGGGAACCTGCGTGACGGCGTCCATGCTGCCTCCTGTCCCGAGGTGGGACCGGGGCGGAACCCCGGTACCGAGGAACTGAAGTCCAGGGTAAGGCGCCGTCGGCGCTCGTGCGTGTTGTGGAGGTCCACAGACCCCCGACACGCGCACGAGCTGGGGCGCCTCCCGCTTGCGGGGGCCGAAGCTGCCTACAGGCGGGACGCTGCCGCGGCGATGCGCTCGTCGGTCTCGGTCAGCGCCATTCGCACGTGGCGGCGGCTGCCGGGACCGTAGAAGTCGCCGGGGGCGACGAGGATGCCACGCTCCGCGAACCAGTCGACGGTGTCACGGCACGCCTCCTCGCGGGTCAGCCACAGGTAGAGGCCGGCCTCGGAGTTGTCGACGGTGAATCCGGCGCCGCGGACGGCACCCAGCAGAACCTCACGACGCTTGCGGTACCGCTCACGCTGCTCGTTCTCGTGCTCGTCGTCGTTCAGTGCCGCCGTCATCGCGGCCTGCACGGTGAGCGGCATGATCATGCCCGCGTGCTTTCGCACCTCGAGCAACTCGGCAACGAGTGCCGGGTCGCCGGTGACGAAGCCGGCCCGGTAGCTGGCCAGGTTCGACGTCTTCGACAGCGAGTGCACCGCAAGCAGATTGGTGTGGTCGCCGTCGCAGACGCGCGGATCCAGGATCGAGTACGCCTCGGCGTCCCACGTCAACCCCAGGTAGCACTCGTCGGACACGACGATCGCGTTCCGGCTGCGCGCGAACTCGACGACCTTGCGGAGGTGATCGATGCCGAGCACCTTGCCGGTCGGGTTGGACGGCGAGTTGACGAAGATCAGCTCGGGCCGCTCGGGACCGAGACGCGTCAAACCGTCCGCCCGCAGCACGCGGCAGCCTGCCAGCAGCGCGCCCACCTCGTAAGTCGGGTACGCGACCTCGGGGATCACCACCAGATCGCCCTTGCCGAGCCCGAGGAGGGTCGGCATCCAGGCGATCATCTCCTTCGTCCCGATCGCGGGCAGCACCGCCACCGGATCGACACCGGTGATGCCGTACCGCCGGGCGAGCGCCGCCACCGCGGCCTCCCGCAGCGCGGGTTCACCGTGAGTGGTCGGGTACCCGGGCACGTGCGACACCGACGCCAACGCGTCCCGAATCAGGGGCGCGACGGGGTCGACCGGGGTACCGACGGACAGGTTGACGATGCCGTCGGGATGCGACTGCGCCGTGGCCTTCGCGCCGGCGAGCGAGTCCCACGGGAAGTCGGGCAGGCCGCGAGAGACGGCGTTACGAGGCACGGTCGGGAACCTCGACGCTCAGTGCTCGCCCATGGGCGGGAGTGCCTTGATGAACGGCGGGTCGTAGTCGACCTTGCCGAGCTTGGCGGCACCGCCGGGTGATCCGAGCTCGACGAAGAAGTCGACGTTCGCGGAAACGTAGTCGTTCCACTGATCCGGGACGTCGTCTTCGTAGAAGATGGCTTCGACGGGGCAGACGGGCTCACAGGCGCCGCAGTCCACGCACTCGTCGGGGTGGATGTAGAGCATCCGGCCGCCCTCGTAAATACAGTCGACGGGGCATTCTTCGATGCACGCCTTGTCGAGCACATCCACGCACGGTTCAGCAATCGTGTAGGGCACTGCCGCTGCCTTTCTGACACGGACCTTCTTTGCAGGACACCACGAGGCGCGGTACCCGGGTAACAAGTATCACCCCTCCCCCGGACAACGGTCCGGTAAGGGTGCCCTCAGACGGTGGTGATTCCGTGCACACCCTGCCCCGCGACGGCGGTCCGCACGGTGTGCCCGTCGATCCACCGTTTCCCCTGCACCGCGGCATCGAACAGGGCGCCCCGCTCACCGAGATATCCGGCGATCGCACCCACCAGAGGCACGTGACCGAGCACCTGAAACACCCGTATCGGCTGAGGCCTGCGGTGCAGTTCGTCGGGAATGGCCCGCAACGTCCGCGCGGTCGACCACAGACCGCCGATCGCGGCGAACGGTCGCCAGCCGGCGGGCTGGTCGTCGACGCGTTCAGCGATGTCGGTGGTGTCGGCGAGCAGGGTGCGCGCATCGATCTCCCGACCGCAGAGCACCGACGCCAGCAACTCCACCTGGGCGGTCCGGTCGGTGACGCCCAGTTCACGGGCGACCGCCACGAGAACAAGTGTCTGGTTCGCGAACCCGAGCAGGTCCTGCAGCGGCAGACGCTTCGCAACCGGTCCGAGGACACCCGGGAACGCCACGACCATCGTGTTCAGGGTCCCGAGGCGTGTCAGCCACCAACTCGCTCGACGCTCGTCCCCGGCCCGCTCCCACGCCGCGGTGCCCGGCACTTCGGCGAGGTCCAGCAGCCACGCCACCCCGTCGAGGACGCGGTCGAGCGCCGACCCACCCTCGACCGGGGGCAGGAAGGTGCGCGCCTTGATCCCGAACGGGTCGACGGACGCCAGATCTAGAATCGGGTTGACACCCCACGCCGCGCGGTCGAGAACCGCGACGACCCGCTCGTCGCCGATCGGGTCCCCGCCGCTCATGACACGACCACCCGCTCGGCGTAACTGGTCGTGCGTTCCCGGGCGGGCCTGCCGATGCCCTCCGCGATGGAGCGCAGTTCGGCGACGGTCTTCTCCGACCCGTGCTGCGAGCCGGCCATGCGGGAAATGGTCTCCTCCATGAGCGTGCCTCCGAGATCGTTGGCACCGCCCTGCAGCATCGCCTGGGTGCCCTCGATCCCCAGTTTGACCCAACTCGTCTGAATATTGTGGATACGGCCGTGCAGCATCACCCGCGCCAGCGCGTGCGCGGCCCGGTTGTCCCGCATCGTCGGCCCCGGACGCGACGCCCCCGCCAGGTACAGCGGCGACGACTGGTGCACGAACGGCAGCAGCACGAACTCGGTGAAACCGCCGGTGCGGTCCTGGATTCCGCGGAGCACGTTCAGGTGGCCCACCCAGTGGTGCGGCTGGTCGACGTGGCCGTACATCATCGTCGAACTCGACCGCAGGCCCACCTCGTGCGCCGTCGTGACCACGTCGACCCAGGTGCTCGTCGGCAGCTTGCCCTTGGTGAGGACCCAGCGGACCTCGTCGTCGAGGATCTCCGCGGCCGTTCCGGGGATGGTGTCGAGGCCCGCTGCCCGCAGTTCCGTCAGCCAGTCCCGCACCGACTGTCCGCCGCGCGAGGCGCCGTTGACGATCTCCATCGGGCTGAACGCGTGCACGTGCATCGACGGAACCCGTTCCTTGACCGCGCGCACCAGGTCGGCGTACCCGGTGACCGGGAGTTCCGGGTCGATACCACCCTGCATGCAGACCTCGGTCGCCCCGGCGACGTGCGCCTCCCACGCCCGGTCCGCGACCTCGGATGCCGACAGGGTGAACGCGTCCGCGTCCCCCTTGCGCTGCGCGAACGCGCAGAACCGGCAGCCGGTGTAGCAGATGTTGGTGAAGTTGATGTTCCGGTTCACCACGTAGGTGACGTCGTCGCCGACCACCTCGCGACGCAGGCCGTCGGCCAGCGCGACGAGGGCTTCGAGGCCCGCACCGTCGGCGGTCGCGAGTGCGCGGTAGTCGTCGTCGGAGCAGCCCGCCGGGTCGCGCTCGGCGTTTCGGAGCGCCGTCAGCACGTCCGAATCGACCTTCTGCGGGGCGCTGAGCGAGAGCACCTGCTCGCGGACCGTGTCCCAGTCGCCGAACGCGCTGCCCAGGTCGCTCCGGGTCTCGGTGTTGCGGCCGTCGGTGTCGATGGCGGTGTTCAGGTCGATGCGGCCGCTCGACGACCACATCTCGTCCGGTTCCTGCCACGGCAGGCCTGCCGGAATCACGTCGGTACGGGCCATGCCGGTGACCGGGTCGGCGAGTGCCTGCACGTGCCCGGCGATGCGCGGGTCGATCCACGGCGAGCCTGCCAGCACGTACTGCGGCTGGGCGGCCGTGCGCTCGACGAGCGTGTACCCGGCCTCGGCGGTGATCGCGGCGAGCGTGTCGAGGTTCGGCCACGGGCGTTCCGGGTTGACGTGGTCGGGCGTCAGCGGCGACACCCCGCCCCAGTCGTCGACACCGGACGCGATCAACGCCAGGCACTCGTCCCCCGACACCAGGTTCGGCGGCGATTGGATCCGCATCGCCGGTCCGAGCACCAGCCGGGTGACGGCGATCGCGGCTCGGAACTCCTCGATCCCCGCGTCGGGCGTCTCCCGCATCGCGGTGTCGTCCTTGGCCAGGAAGTTCTGCACGATCACTTCCTGAACGTGTCCGAACGCCTTGTGCGACTTGCGGATCTCCATGATCGTCTCGGCGCGATCGGTCATCGTCTCGCCGATTCCCACCAGCAGTCCGGTGGTGAACGGCACCGACAGCCGACCGGCGTCCGTCAACGTCCGCAGCCGAACCGCCGGATCCTTGTCGGGGCTGCCGTGGTGGCATTGCCCCTTCTCGGTGAACAGCCGCGTCGACGTCGTCTCGAGCATCATGCCCATCGACGGCGCGACGGGCTTGAGCCGCGAGATCTCCTCCCAGCTCATCACGCCCGGATTCAGGTGCGGCAGCAGACCGGTCTCCTCGAGCACCCGGATCGACATGGCCCGCACGTAGTCCAGGGTCGAGTCGTAGCCCCGCGATTCGAGCCACTCCCGCGCCTCGGGCCACCGTGCCTCCGGACGGTCACCGAGCGTGAAGAGCGCCTCCTTGCAGCCCAGTTCGGCGCCCCGGCGGGCGATGTCGAGCACCTCGTCCGGGTCCAGGTACATCCCGTGCCCCTCGGCGCGCAGCTTGCCGGGCACGGTGACGAACGTGCAGTAGTGGCACTTGTCGCGGCACAGCCGGGTCAGCGGGATGAACACCTTGCGGGAGTAGCTGACGGTCTTCGGCCTGCCCGCCGCCTCCAGGCCGGCGTCCCGGACACGCGCCGCCGAGGTACACAGATCGTCGAGGTCGCTGCCCTTGGCGTGCAGCAGCACCGTCGCCTCGTCGACGTTCAGTGTCGCCCCGTCCCGGGCACGTCGCAGCGCACGTCGCATCGCGGACGCCGGCGGTGCCGGCAATTCACGCACCGTCGACGGTGCCGCGACCGGCATCGTCGGGTCGGGCAGCATCGAGGAAGTGGCGTCGTCAGCAGTCACGCAGTCGATCATGCGCCATTGCCGGAGATCTACGCCAGGGCAGGTCAGCTGCGGGGGTAGTCCTCGTCGTCGGGAACGGCACGGGACTGCTCCACCGCGTCGGCCTCGTCGACCTCCCTGGTGCCGACCGTCTCGACCTGCGCCGCATCCTCCTGCTCGTCGTCCGGCACCACCGGGTCCGCCTGCTCGGCGCGGTCGACGTCCGGTACCTCGTTCTCGAGTCGATCCACGGCACACTCCTTCCGCTCCTGTCCAGGTTAGGCGCCTTCGGCGCCCGTGCGCGGTTTCACGGGTCCGGGGACACGCACAGCGCCCACGAGCGCCGTTGGCGTCTGGTGCGGCAGTGTGGAGGGGTGATGAGCACCCCGGCCTTCTCCTCCCCCGTCACGATGGCCGACCCGCGGTGGAAGCCGAGCTCACGGGCTCCGCTGCTGTGGGCGGTGAACGCTGCCCTGATGTGGATCCCGGTTTTCGTCGCGCAGGTCGTCTGGGCGGTCGTCGACGGCGCGTGGACGTCGTGGCCGCACGTGACGGTGTTCGCGGCGTCGGCGGCGCTCGCGCTCGCGCACGTGCTGGTCGTGCCCGGCTGGCGCTACCGGGTGCACCGCTGGGAGGTCAGCGACACCGCCGTCTACACGCGGTCCGGGTGGTTCACCCAGGAACGTCGCATCGCGCCGATCAGCCGCGTCCAGACCGTCGACACCGAACGCGGCCCGGTCGACCGCCTGCTCGGACTCGCCACGGTCACCGTCACCACCGCCTCGTCCGCGGGTGCGGTGCGGATCGCGGCGCTCGACACCGAGATCGCCGACGCCACCGTCGCCCGACTCACCGAGATCGCCGGACGCAACCGGGGGGACGCGACATGACCGTGCCGCGGTCACCGGCCCCCGGCACCGCCCCACCGGAACAGTCGGGTCCGGACGCCCTCGCCGCCGAACAGGAGCAGCCGTGGCTGCGCCTCGACAAGCGGATGTTGCTCGTCCATCCCGTCGACGAAGCGGTCAAACTCCTCCCGGTGCTGCTGATCTCGCTGGTCGTCGGCACACAGAGCGGCAACCACTACTGGGGTCTGATCGCCCTGTCCGTGCTGGTGGCGTACGCGATCGCACGGTGGTTCACGACGAGTTACCGCATCGGGCCCGTCCATGTGCAGTTGCGGACCGGGGTGTTCCAGCGCAAGGTCCTGTCCGTTCCACGGAACCGGATCCGGTCGGTCGATGTCGAGGCCGGACTGCTGCACCGCGTCCTCGGTCTCTCGGTTGTCCGGATCGGAACGGGGCAGCGAGCCGAGAAGCCGGGCGAATCGGCCAGGTTCGAACTCAACGCCCTCGACGCCCGGCTCGTCCCCGCGCTGCGCGAGGCGCTGCTGTTCACACACGGTGCCACGGACTCCCCCGAGGCATCCGACCCCACGCAGGCACCGCGTGGGGTCGAGATCGCACACTGGTCGCCGTCCTGGGTTCGGTACGCCCCGCTCTCGACCACGGGCGTCCTCACCGTCGCCGCCGCAATCGGCCTGGTGTTCCAGTACGGATTGGGGCAACGCGTCGCCGACTCCGACACGATCTCCGAGGGCCTGGACGTGCTGCGCGGCTGGGGTGTCGCGGCAGCGGTGACGATCGGCGTCGTGGCGCTCGTCGCGATCGCGAGCGCGCTCGCCTGCGTCCGCTACCTGCTGACCTTCGGCAACCTGACGGTGACCGACGACGGACGGGTCCTGCACGTGAGTCACGGGCTGCTCCGCACCCGGCAGACGACACTGGACCGGGCGCGCCTGCGCGGCACCAGCCTCCGTGAGCCGCTGCTGCTGCGACTGGCGGGCGCCGCCCGGCTGGATGCGGTGATGACGGGCGTGTCGGCCGATCAGCGGTTCTCGTCGCTGCTGCTGCCGCAGGCGCCGCGGCCCGAGGTGCAGCGGGTCGAGTCCCTGGTGCTGCGATCGCGGGATGCCACCCCGCTGCACTCCCACGGACCCGCGGCTCAGCGCCGCAGGTACAGCCGGGCTTTGCTGCCGGTGGTCGTTCTCGCCGCTGCGGTGGGCGTCGCGGACACGGCCGGTGCACCGATCGGCTGGCAGGTGTGGACCGCGGTCGCGATCCTGGCCGTCGCCGCGGGCCTGCTCGCCCACGACCGGTATCGCGGTCTCGGGCATGCCACCCCGCCAGGCCGGTTGGTGACCCGGCACGGATCACTCGACCGCGGCAGGCACACCGTCGACGCCGACGGCATCGTGGCGTGGACGGTGCGGCAAACCTTCTTCCAGCGCCGCGCCGGGGTCGCAACCGTCATCGCCGCGACCCCGGCCGGAACTGGTCACTACGACGTGCTCGATCTCCCTGCTCAGGAGGCATGGAGTCTCGTCGAGACCGTCACCCCGGGTGCAGGCGACATCTGGACGCGCAGGAACTGACCCCGGAGGCCACGACCCGTGGGCTTTCGCATTCTCCCTCTCCGCCAGGGTGACGCTGCTAAAACAGAACGTCTGCGCTGTTTCGTGCGGCATTCATCACTCACAAGGAGAGCTCACGTGATCGACCGGCTTCGCACTGTCACGACCGGCCTGGCCACCGTCGCACTGTTCGCGCTCGGCGCCACGTTGCTCCCCGCGACCACCGCCACCGCTCAGTCCTCGGACATGGGATCCTCAGGCGCGCAGGCGTCCGACGATGTCGGTCTTGCCGGCGTGAACAACTTCGAATGCAGGTCGGCCGAGCACCCACGTCCGGTTGTGCTCGTGCACGGCACGAAGATGACCGCCGCGGACAGCTGGAAGCCGTTGGCCGCGGAACTGCAACGCGACAACTACTGCGTCTTCGCCCTGAACTACGGCAAGGGAATCCTGTTCGACCCTGCAACCTTCCTGCCGAAATGGGGGTACGGCGTCGCCGCGATCGAGAACTCGGCGAAGGAGCTGGACACCTTCGTCGAAACGGTGCGCACCCGAACCCAGTCCGCACAGGTCGACATCGTCGGCCACTCGCAGGGCGGCACCGTGACCCGCCAGTACCTCCGGTTCGAGGGTGGCGCAGCACGAAACACGATCCATAACCTCGTCATGCTGGCCCCGTCGACCCACGGCACCGACTTCAACGGCCTGTACAGGACCGAGGCCGACGCCAAGGCAGCGAGGCAGCCGATCGCCGTACAGCAGCAGATCATCGGCTCGGCGTTCCTGGCCGCTCTCAACGCCGACAACAAGGAGACATTCCCCGGAATCGAGTACACGGTCATCGCCACGACGACGGACCGCGTCATCACTCAGGCGGATCGGGATCCGGACCTGCCGCCCCTCCCGTTCCTCCACCCGGCCCCCGGCACCGAAGGATCGGTGTACAACGTCACCGTTCAGGACAGGTGCCAGATTCCGACCTTGGCGATCCGCCACGCCAACAACGTCGTTGACGGTGCACCGGTCGGAATGCTGAATCACCCTGTTCCACTGTTCCTCGCCCGCCAGGCCCTCGACCCGACACTCGCGGGTACACCTCCCTGCTAGGGCATGCTCCGGTGCGGTGGACTCGGGCAGCGGGCCCACCGCACCGGTAGCGTCGAACCCGTGGAACCGTATGCCACACTCCCCGCGATGGACGCCGACCTCGTCGACTGCAGGCTCTGCCCACGGCTTGTCGAGTGGCGCGAGCAGGTGGCCCGCGAGAAACGGGCCGCCTTCCGCGACCAAACCTATTGGGGCCGTCCGGTGCCCGGGTTCGGACCGAACGACGCCTCACTCCTGATCGTGGGGTTGGCACCCGCCGCCCACGGCGCCAACCGAACTGGGCGCATGTTCACCGGAGACCGCAGCGGTGACGTGCTCTACGCGGCGCTGCACGCCGTGGGCCTGGCGAATCAGCCGACCGCGGTGTCGATCGACGACGGACTCGCCCTACTCGGCACCAGGGTCACCTCGCCCGTGCACTGCGCGCCACCCGACAACAAGCCGACCCCCACCGAGCGCGACACGTGCCGCCGCTGGCTCGACGAGGAGTTGCGCATGCTCTCCCCGACGCTGCGGTCGGTGGTCGTGCTCGGTGGATTCGGTTGGCAGGCACTGCTTCCCGCGCTCGCCGATGCCGGGTGGACGGTGCCGCGGCCGCGGCCGAAGTTCGGTCACGGCGCCCACGTCGAACTTTCCGGCCCGGACGGGCCGCTGCACCTGTTCGGCTGCTATCACGTCAGCCAGCAGAACACCTTCACCGGCAGGCTCACTCCACCCATGATCGAGAGCGTTCTCCGGGATGCGGCGCGCGCCGCGCTTTTACCTGTCCGATAGTCGAATTCGTTCGCACCCTCAACAAGGTGGTACCGCGCTCGAGTTGTCGCGCACGATGTTCGGCGCGACAGTTGCGGTGATCAGTGGAATTCCGACCCGATGCCTTTGTGGAGCCTCGTCGCGCGAGGGCACTCCACCAGTGGGCGATCCGGCCCTCCGTTCGTACACCGCCGTCAATCCCAACACGTTCGGCAAGCTGAACGAGTCCTGCAAGGGGTTCTGCAAGATCTCCCCGGGGTACAGCCGGCGGTTCGGCGAGGGTCTACCGGGAACCGATCTCGAGGGCGCGCCGCAGGTCATCGTTCGGTAGGGGCCCCGACGCTCAGCGCCGCGTCGCCTGCCCACGCTCCACCGCGGCGTCGGCTCCCCATTTGAACAGCATCGCGATCGGCGGAAGCAGGCCGACGGCGAGCAGCAGCAGCGTGCGCCAGTCCGCAGGGAGCAGTCGGTCCCCACCGGGACCACCGACCATGCACACGAGAAACCCCACGAACCAGGCGACGAGCGGCCACGTCGCCTGCCCGACGCTGTCGGTGACGGACCTCGCCCCGCGGACGAGCAGCACGTTCACGACACCCGCGACCAGCGCGCTCACCGGCACCGCCACCGCCCCGATGTGCGTCGGTAGGAACAGCACGGCCAGCAGCGCCGTCAGGAACCCGTCGAACACCAGCAACGTCAGGATCAAACGGTCGACGGTCCCGTGGTCGGCGGCGGGTGCGGTGGTCATGCCGTCGATCGTAGGCGCCGGGCACTCACCCCACGGGCGGGTACCCGAGCATCGTCAGGAGGTTCGACTGCATGTGGACGAATCCGTGCAGCGCGTTCATGTACTGATCGTGATGCATCTGCGAATTGGGCCGCAGCGAGTCCACGAACTCCACTATCTGGTTCTGCACGCTCCAGTTCACGCCGGCACCTCCGAGCCATCCCCCGCAACTATGATCCAGATCACAGCCTAGAGGGAAGGACGCTGCCCGTCACCTGTCTCGCCGAGAAACCGACTCAGTGATGGAAACTCGTGCGCTCACTGGCCGCGGGGACCCCGCCGCCACTCAACGCCGCGACCGACTCCTCGATGTCGCGGGCAAGCAACTCGATCACGTCACGAGAAATTCCGTGCCGCACCAGAACCCGCTGGATCACCGTGTTCTCCCGGTTCGCGGGCAACGGATAGGACGGCACCTGCCAGCCACGCATCCGCAGGCGGTCGCTCAGGTCGTACAGCGAGAATCCTGCGTTCTCCGGATCGGTGAGCGTGTACGACACCGCAGGCAGCCCGCCGGTGCCGTCGTAAAGGATGGTGAACGGGCCCATCTCTCGGATCTCGTCGGCAAGGTGCTTGGCCGTGTCCGCGCACGCCTGCTGGATCCGACGGTAGCCCTCCCTCCCGAGACGCAGCAGCAGGTAGTACTGCGCGACGATCTCGCCGCCCGGCCGGGAGAAGTTCAACGCGAAGGTCGGCATGTCACCGCCGAGGTAGCTGACCCGGAACACCAGGTCCTCGGGGAGCAGGTCCGCGCTCCGCCAGATCGCCCAGCCCACTCCGAGTGGCGCCAGCCCGTACTTGTGACCGGACGAGTTGATCGACGCGACACGCTCGATCCTGAAGTCCCACACCAGCTCCGGCTGCACGAACGGCGCAATGAAGCCACCACTCGCGGCATCCACGTGGACAGGAATGTCCCAACCGTGATCCGCCTGGATCGCGTCGAGTTCGGCGGCGATCTCCGCGATCGGCTCGTAGTCGCACGTGTAGGTGACGCCCAGGATCGCGACGACACCGATGGTGTTCTCGTCCACGTACTCCCTCAGCTGGTGCGGCTGCATTCCGGTGGCACCCTCCTCCACCGGGACCTGCCGCAACTCGACGTCGAAGTAGCGGGCGAACTTCTCCCAGCACACCTGCACCGGACCGCACACCAGGTTCGGGCGGTCGGTCGACTGCCCTGCCGCGCGCCTGCGTTCCCGCCACCGCCACTTCAGTGCCAGTCCGCCGAGCATCGCGGCCTCGCTGGACCCCGTCGTCGAACACCCGACCGTGTTGCGGCCGTCCGGACTGTTCCACAGGTCGGCGAGCATGTGCACGCAACGAGACTCGATCTCCGCGGTCTGTGGGTACTCGTCCTTGTCGATCATGTTCTTGTCCATGCACTCGTCCATCAGACGATGCACCTCGTCCTCCGACCACGTGGAACAGAAGGTCGCGAGGTTCTGCGAGGAGTTTCCGTCGAGGGCCAGTTCGCCGTGGATCAACGCTCGGACGATTCGCGGATCCGACGACCCCTCTGGCATTCGATACTTCGGAAGCTCCGCTTCACTCAGCGGCGTCGAATAGATGTCGTCGGTGATGTCGGATCGGTCACCGACCTTGTGCAGTGCCATCAGCACTCGTCCCTTCGTGGGTGAAGCTCACACACACTTGGAAGTCACACAGGTGAATCGACCACAGCGTAGCCCGCGCAAGGCCGTTTCACAGTCCGGAGAACAGATCCCGCTCGCGTCCGTCGGCGGCCACGTCACCGAGCGTCCCGCGCACCAGAACGTAGTGCTCGTCGACGAGGATCGGCTGCACGATGTCGTTCGACAGCGCATACTCCGTCCCACTCGGAGACACCGTCACCTGCGTCGCATGCGCCTCGAAGGCCGCCACCTTCGCCGCCAGGTGCTCACGAACGTCGACCGTCGTCGTGACCTCGGAGTCCGGAACGCACGGCAACTCACCGGGTTCGGGCAGACGCCAGCTCGCTTGGAACTCGGTGATGCACTCGAGACCTGCAGCCAGAGACGTCTCCTCGGTCACGGTCCAGTACAGCTTCGCCACGTCCCACGGAGCCCCGGCTCCAGCATCCGACGCGGCCGACTCGACAGCCGCCGTCACGACGTCGTGCACCCGGATGTGGTCGGGATGGCCGTACCCGCCCTGCGGGTCGTAGCAGACGACGACCTGCGGGCGCCGCTCCCGGATCACCCGGACCAGCGCCTCGACCACCTCGTCGGCGTCGGCGTTCACGAACGCCCGCGGATTCCGTGCGGCCGGGGTGCCTGCCATCCCGGAGTCGCGCCAACGACCGGCGCCGCCGAGGAACAGCGGCGAGGACACCCCGAGGCGGCCGAGTGCCGCGGTCAGTTCCAGGATCCGGTATCCCCCGAGCTGGTCGGCCTCGTCGGCGACGAGACCGGCCCAGCTCTCCCCGATGACCTCGCCCTCCTCGCCGAGAGTGCAGGTCACCACCGTGACCTCGGCGCCCTCCGCCGCGTACCGGGCGATGGTGCCGCCGGTCGTCAGCGACTCGTCATCGGGGTGCGCGTGCACCAGCAGCACACGCCGGGGCGGCGTCGAATCGTTCACGGCAGTCACGTGGTGCGTCGTCATCCCTGAGTCCTCGACCAGTTCGCGGCGTCACCGAAGATGCCGACCTCGATCGCCCCGGACAGCGTCACGCCGTCCACGTCCGGCCCCGCCGCGACCACCGTCGTGTCCTGCAGGATCGGCAGCACCGCGGCAAGGTCCCACAGGCGCGGCTCGGCCTGGGAGATCACCTGCCCGACGTCGCCGACACCACGCAGTGCGGCATCGATCCCCTGCTGCAAGGCGGGATCACACAGGCCCGAAATGTTGCTCGGGGCTTCGGGATTCGGAGCGTCTTCCGAATCCTCGTCGGTGGCGTCCGGCGCTTCGGTCGCCGCGGTGCCCGCGGCTGCGCTCGCCTCGCCCGTCGGCTCAGCCTCGGGTGCAGCGGGCAGCGGGCACCCGTATCGGGACGCCAGCACGGTCGCGGGATCCGCGCCCGCACGCGCCCAGCCGACGACCGCGTCCACACGACCCTCGACCAGTGCCTGCCCGTACAGTTCCTCGGCACGCATCGTCGTGACATCGACCAGGACACCGGTGCCGCGCAACTGGTCGGCAACCGTGTTCGCAACCGCGATCGCGGAGTCGTCGCCGGTGGTCGCACCGATTGTCAACGCCAGCTGTTCACCGTCGCGAACCAGACGCACCTCTTCCTCCGGAGCCTCCGCGGAGTCGTCGGGCTGCGCCTGCGGGACGTCGAGAATCCACCCGGATTCCGCGAGCAGACGCAGCGCGTCGTCCCGGGTGAGCGCAGGCGGAGCCGTCGGAACGTATCCGGGTGCGGACGGTGCGAGCACCTGGGCTCGGGCGACCGTCGCGTTCGCGCCCGACGGCGACCCCACCGATGCGAGCAGATCCGTGTTCAGCAGGCCGGTGAGGGCACGCCGTACACGCTGATCCGCCACGACGTCGGTGCGGCCGTTGAACGTCAGGTCCAGGACTCGCGGTTGCGGTGTCGTACCCGCCCGCACCCCGGGGACCGCGGCGAGCTGCGCCTGCAGGGAACCGGCACCGCGCACCTGCACGACCTGGGTGTCACCGGACCGGACCGAATCGGTGAGCTGGGCGTTCGATCCACCGCGCCGCATCAGGATCTGATCGGGCGTCGCTGGCGTTCCCCAGAAGCGGTCGTTGCGTTCGAGCAGGATCTCGTCGCGTCCACGGTCGACGCTCTTGATGTGGAAGTGCCCACCGGAGACCGGGATGTTCTCCGCGAGCCCGCGGGAGAAACCGCCCGGAGTGTCCTTGACGAGATGCGACGGCAACAGGTCCGTGAAGAGCTCGCGCCATGCCGGATAGGGCGACGTCAGGGTGACGGTGACGGTCTTGCCGCCCGCCGACGAGGCGATGTCGTCGATCAGCGCGTAGCCGGCGGGGTCGACGACGCCGGGCTGGCTGATCATCTGCCGCCACAGGTAGCGGAAGTCCTCGGCGGCGATGGGTGCGCTGTCCGACCACTGGGCTTCGTTGCGGAGTTGATAGGTGATCGTGAACGGCGCCTGCGACGTCACGTCCGCTGTCACGAGCAGCGACTCGTCGGGCACCCAGTCCGTCCCGCCAGGCACGGTCGGACTCTGGATCGGCCGGAAGGGACTCGGCAGCACCATCGAGGTGACGGCCGCGTTGACCGGAGACTGGTCCGAGAGCAGGTGCGGGTTGAAACCCTGCCCGATCTCGTCGATCCCGACGACGACGGTGTTCTTGGTGGGAACGGTGGTGGTGGGTTTCGGACTGTCCGTGCTCTCCACCGGGGGTGGTGGGTTTGCCGTGCAGCCCGCCAGGGCCAGTCCGGAGACCAACACGGTCACCATCCGCAGGATCGCTCGCACCCACCGTTCCCTTCGTAAGCGGCTACGCCGCCTGTGCGCCTTCGCGGTAGTCGGAGCTACCGCGAAGGCGCACAGGCACGTCAGCGCACTTTACAGCGCAGCCTTGTCACGGGACTTCGCGCGCGAACGCTCGCGGGCGCGCTCGGTCGCGTTCAGGTGGACCTTGCGGACGCGGATGGCCTCCGGGGTGACCTCGACGCACTCGTCGCCCGCGCAGAACTCCATCGCGGACTCGAGGGTCAGCTCGATCGGCTTCGCGAGCGTCTCCGTGACGTCGGCCGTCGCCGAACGCATGTTGGTGAGCTTCTTTTCCTTGGTGACATTGATGTCGAGGTCCTCGGCGCGCGGGTTGATGCCCACGACCATGCCCTCGTAGGTGTCGGCACCCGGATCGACGAAGAATGTGCCGCGATCCGACAGCTGGATCATGGCGAACGGGGTCACGCTGCCGCTCCGGTCCGAGACGAGCGAACCGGTGTGGCGCGCGCGGATCTCGCCGGCCCAGGGTCCGTAACCGTGCGAGACGGCATTGGCGATGCCGGTGCCGCGGGTTTCGGTGAGGAAGTCGGTGCGGAACCCGATCAGGCCACGCGACGGGACGATGAACTCCATACGGACCCAACCGGTTCCGTGGTTGGTCATCTGGACCATCTTGCCCTTGCGGTTCGCGAGCAGCTGCGTGATCGCGCCGAGGTGCTCTTCCGGGGTGTCGATGGTCAGTTCCTCGAACGGCTCGTGCAGCTTGCCGTCGACCTGACGGGTAACCACCTGCGGCTTGCCGACGGTCAGCTCGAAGCCCTCACGGCGCATCTGCTCGACGAGGATGGCCAGCGCCAGCTCGCCGCGGCCCTGCACCTCCCAGGCGTCCGGGCGACCGATGTCGAGGACGCGCAGCGACACGTTGCCGATCAGCTCGGAGTCCAGGCGCGTCTTGACCATGCGCGCGGTGAGCTTGTGCCCCTTCACCCGGCCGACGAGCGGCGAGGTGTTGGTTCCGATGACGACCGAGATCGCGGGCTCGTCGACGGTGATGGTCGGCAGTGCGACCGGGTTCTCGGTGTCGGCGAGGGTGTCGCCGATCATGATCTCCGGGATGCCCGCGACGGCGACGATGTCGCCTGCGCCTGCGCTCTCGCCGGGCTCACGGGTGACGCCGACCGTCTTGAGCAGCTCGGTGATCTTGACGGTCTTCACGCCGTCGGCATGCATCCACGCGACGTTCTGGCCCTTGCGGAGCTGGCCGTTGTGGATGCGAACCAGCGCGAGACGGCCGAGGAAGTCGGACGCGTCGAGGTTGGTGACATGGGCCTGCAGCGGTGCGTTCTCGTCGCCCTTGGGCGCCGGGACGTGCTCCATCAGCACGTCGAAGAGCACGTTGAGGTTCTCGGTGTCGGGCGCCTGGCCGTCCTCGGGACGGTTCAGCGACGCCTTGCCCTCACGGCCCGACGCGTACAGGACCGGGAGGTCGAGCAGCGCCTCGGCGGCCTGAGCGGCCTCGTCGTCGAGGTCGGACGCCAGGTCGAGGAGCAGGTCCTGGGCCTCGGTGACGACCTCCTCGATGCGGGCATCGGGGCGGTCCGTCTTGTTCACGACGATGATGACCGGCAGGGACGCCGAGAGGGCCTTGCGGAGCACGAATCGGGTCTGCGGCAGCGGGCCCTCGGACGCGTCGACGAGCAGGACGACGCCGTCGACCATGGACAGGCCGCGCTCGACCTCGCCACCGAAGTCGGCGTGGCCCGGAGTGTCGATCACGTTGATGACGGTGACGGAGCCGTCTTCGTTGTGGCGGTGGACCGCGGTGTTCTTCGCGAGGATGGTGATGCCCTTTTCGCGCTCCAGGTCACCGGAGTCCATCACGCGGTCGACCAGCTCGGCGCGCTCGGCGAAGGCGCCGGACTGGCGCAGCATCGCGTCGACGAGGGTGGTCTTGCCATGGTCGACGTGCGCGACGATGGCGACGTTGCGGAAATTGGTGGTGCTCACGCGGGGCGTTCTCCTGGCTGCTGATGGGGCCACACGAATTTGGGGTCGCACGGCTTCTGGCTGCCGCTACGCGCATGCGTGATTTCCATTCGCGACCCCCGTCAAACCGAACGTCGCGTGCCGAATCGACATTTTGCGCTGGTGCAGGGACTGCGGCCAGCGAACATCCTACCCGCCTGCGCACCGGTTCCACACATCGCAATCCCCGATCACGGCCCCTGACCAGGGAATAGTGATCTGCGACACGGGCGGCGTTCAGGGCCGAGCGAACCACCCGGACGGCCCCACCCGGGAGTCCTTCCGTGGGGCGTAGTGGTCGAAGAACACCCGAGCGCTGAGTTCCTTCCGGTTCGAGACGCCCGCCTTGTCGAAGACGACCTTGAGGTGGTCCTGCACCGTCTACGGGGACAGATGCAGAGCCTTGGCGATCTCGGCGGTGCTCGCCCCGCGCAGGACCCCGTCCACGACGTCGCGTTCCCGGGCCGTCAGCCCGAACGCCGCCACCACCAGCGGTACAACCTCGGGTGCGCCTGCCGGCTCGATCGTGACCACGATCTGGGTGGGATGACCCGCGCGCCCGGTGAGCGTGGCGGCGTGGACGGCCAGCCACTGGCCGGTCACCGAGCGGACCCGAACACGCGGAGGAGCCGACGTCCGCCCCGCCGCGAACGCCCGCGCACCCGCCAGCGTCGCCAACACCGGCTGGGGAAGTTCCGCCCAGAGGTCCCCACCGAGTTCCTCGACACGCGCCTGCGCGGCCAGGGTGGCCTGACACAGCTGGTTGTGGTGGTCGAAGGTGAGGACCGCGGGTCCGTCCACCCTGTCCGCAGCGAACCGCTCTCCCGCTTCGACGCCGACCTCGACCCCCCGTGCCGCGTCCACGATCAGGCCGGCGCGAACCCCGACGGCGAGCGTCCCGGACAACCCCTGGAGGAAATCGGCCTCCGCCGGGCTGAACCCACTGCCACCCGCCCGCCGATAGATGGCCAAGCCGCCCCACACGTCTCCACCGGTCCGGATCGTCGCCCGCATCTCGTGCCCGAGGTCGAACATCGGCTCGAACAGATCCCGGAACCGGGAGCTGCGCCTCGGATCGCCCCCGGTCTCCTCGTGGAGGATGCTCACGCCGACCTTGCGACGGGCCAGATCGGTGAAGAGACTGACGTCGTCCTCGACGTACTCGTGGAAGGCGAACTCGACCTCGCACGGGTTGTCGAGTCCGGACTTGACCGAACCGGTCACCATCGACGTCGCTGGATCGATCGTGCCGAAGCACGCCGCGTCGAACGGCACCGCCTTCGTCAACAACTCCATGGCGGTCAGGCCGAACTCCTGCCACGACCCACCGGCCCGCGACAGAGCGTCCAGCTTGGTGCGGACCGTTTCCGCGCGCATGGTCGTCATGGCGTGGAATCCTCCCGTGCGCGGCGCAATTCCGACACCCCAGGTTCCTGGGATGTCGAAGGCCCGGTCGCGAGGGATGTGCCCGGCCGTCACACCGCCGCAGGCTGGCGGCCATGACATCGACACCGATCGACCTCGACGCCCACCGCTCCCGCACCCGCTCCGCCACCGCCGCGTGGGACCTGCTCGCCGCCGACCTCGACGGCAGGCTCCACCTCCCGGGCGATCACGACTGGCCTGCCGCGACCCTGGCGTGGAACGTGAGCGTGACGCAACGTCCCGCCGCGGTCGTCACTGCCGCGACCGTCGCCGACGTCGTCAAGACCGTCCGCTTCGCCGCCGAATGCGGTGTCCGCGTGACGGCGCAGCCGGGTGGCCACGGGGCGAACAAGGCGCTCGACGACACCCTCCTGATCCGGACCGCCGCCCTCGACGACATCTGGATCGACTCCACCGCGCGGACCGCGCGAGTCGGAGCGGGCGTGAAGTGGGGTGCGCTGCAGTCCGCGCTCGACGGAACCGGCCTGACCGGTTTGGTCGGCTCGAATCCCGACGTCTCGGTGGTGGGCTTCTGCCTGGGCGGCGGACTGTCGTGGTTCACCCGCCCGTACGGGCCGGGATCGGGGTCGCTGAGCGCGGTCGAACTGGTCGACGCGGGCGGCACGCACCGGTGGATCAGCGACGACACGTCCCCCGAACTGATGTGGGCCCTTCGCGGGGGAGGCGGCGAGTTCGGCATCGTCACCGCCGTCGAGATCGACCTCTTCCCGGCTCCCGAGATCACGGGCGGCCGAGTCGCCTTTCCCGCCACCGACGCCGCGGCGGTGCTGCGCGCTGTCGCCGCCCTGACGGCCACCGCTCCGGCGGAACTGTCGGTGTGGGCGTCGATCATGCACTTCCCGCCGATCCCGGAGCTGCCCGACGAGATCCGCGGGCAGTCGTTCTGCTTCGTCGACGCGATACTGCTGGGCTCGGAGGGCGAGCTCACGACCCGATTGGCCTCGATCCGCGCGGCGGGCACGGTCCTGCGCGACACCACTCGCCCACTGCAGCCGGGCGACGTCGGCACGATCTGCGAGGAGCCGACGGATCCGTCACCGGGCGTGCACTCCTCGATGATGCTCACCGCGTTGGACGACGACCTCGTCGACCTGGTGGTCGAGCGCGCCGGTACGGCCGGCTCGCTTCCGCTGAGCCAGATCCAGTTCCGTCACCTGGGCGGTCCGTCGCGCACGGGGCGGGCCGGCGCATTCGACCTCCGGCCTCGCGGTGCCGAGTATGCGGTGATGACGCTGACCGTCGCGCCTGCACCCGATCTGCTCGCTGCCGGAGCGGAGGCGATGTCGACATTGTTCGACGAGCTCGCACCCTGGTCCGCGGGCCCCACCGTCCCGACGCTCCTCGGGCCGGGCGAGTCACTGGACCGCGCTTTCGACGCGCCGGTCCTGAACTCGCTAGGTCGACTGAAGGAGTCGGTCGACCCGTCGCACGTGATCCGCGGCAACTACCCGGTGCACGGCCGCTGACCCGAGGTCCAGGGCGACTGAGGACACGCTAACCTCCCTCGGAGAGTCGCTTCGTGGTTGTCGAGTGGAAGGTCCCGGTCGCCGATGAGCAAGGTCAAGGCGAAGAAGGTGTCGAGCCTGAAGCCGAAGAAGAAGTGCTGCCGCAGCAAGACCCGGTGTGTGAAGTGCCCGGTCGTCATCATGCGGATGAAGAAGCTCGAGGACCAGGGCGCAACCGGCAAGGAACTCAAGAAGGGCCTGAAGAAGGCGCGTGCCGCCTGAGCCGACCGACCTACCTGACGGCGAGGAGGCCGATCAGCTCGGGCAACCAGGCGCGATCGTTGGGCACCAGGTCGGCGCCAAGGAGGTCGGCGGCGCCGACCCACCGCACCGCGGCATGTGCGAGCGCCACCGGGACGCCTGACTTCAATTCCACGGCATACGCCCGCAGCACCATCCCGTTCGGCAGCGGCACGTCCACACCGATCCGCGCACCGACGACCGTCTCGACGCCGAGCTCCTCGCGCAGTTCGCGTCGAAGTCCCTCGGCAGGCGTCTCGCCAGGTTCGATCTTGCCGCCGGGAAGCTCCCACCGGCCTGCCAGTTCCGGCGGGCTCACGCGCTGCGCGAGCAGCAGCCGGCCATCCTCGACGATCGCCGCGGCGGCCACTTCCCGCCGGTCGTCCCTGTTGCTCGCACCCGTGCGCATGGGACCATCATGACCATGGCGGAGTTGCTGACCGACGCAGAGGTCGCCGAGGCACTGACGGGGCTGCCGCAGTGGCGCCGCGACGGCGCGGCGATCGTCCGAACCATCGAACTGCCCACGTTTCCCGACGCGATCACCCTGGTCGACCGGGTGGCCGAGATCGCCGAGTCGGGCAATCACCACCCCGACATCGACATCCGCTGGCGAACGCTCACGTTCCGGTGCTCCACCCATTTCAAGGGCGGAATCACCGATCTGGACGTGACGCTGGCGCGGGCGATCGACCGGCTGGCCGCGGGCTGACCCGACCGGCGTAGATCACCCACAGGAAGAAGGCCGCCGTCCCGATGACGTCGACCGCACCGAGCCACGCCAGGAGGCCGGGCCGGGAGATCAGCCAGATCGAATCCTGGAAGAAGCTCAGCACCCACGGCACACCGACCAGCATCGACGTCAGCCACATTCCGGCGAGGATCTTCGAGCCGAGGCGGTCGGCGAGCGGACCGTGCACCAGCCAGATCGACATCGGGATCAGCCACACCCAGTGGTGCGACCAGGAGATCGGCGAGAGCAGCAGCCCGAACAGTTGGACGATCACCAGCGTGCCCAGCAGATCGTCACGCCCGAGGGACCGCCACGCGAACCACGCGAGCACTGCCGCGACCGCAACCCCGACGAGCCACACCCCGCCGCTGCCGACGTCGTGTCCGGCGACCCGGCTGATCGCGCCGCGCAGGGACTGGTTCCAGACCGACCCGACCGGCCCGATCCGAGACGCGTCTCCGAGCAGGTGCTCGAAGTAGGTGCGCGCCTCGTTCCCGATCAGCAGGTAGCTGAGGGCGACGGTGCCGCCGAAGGCGACCGCGGCGAACACCGCGTCCTTCCAGCGGCGCCGCAGCACGAAGTACAACCCGGTTACCGCCGGAGTCAGCTTGATGCCTGCGACGAATCCGACGAGCCCGCCCGCAAGCCACCACCGAGTCGAGCGCACCGCGACCATCGCCCCGAGCGCGAGGAACACGTTGACCTGTCCGTAGTCCAGGGTGGTGCGGACCGGTTCCGTCCACATTCCGACCACGGTCCACAGGAGGGCGATGGACGTCCATCGGCGGTCGAGTCCGCGTGTCCACGCCGTTCGGGTGCCATGGAGCAGTTCGATGCTCATCCGGACCAGCAGGTAGAGCGCTCCGATCGTCGCGAGTTGCCATCCGATGCCGACGACGGGGAACGGCAGATAGTGCAGTGGGAAGAAGACGAGCGCGGCGAACGGTGGGTAGGTGAACGGCAGCGGGAAGTCGGGAGTCACCTCGGAGTACGTGAAGTCGTACAGGTCGCCCTGGAGCAGGGCCGCAGATCCGTCCACGTACACGTGCAGGTCGACGAGGTTCATGCCGTTGGCGCTGAGCAGGGACCATGCCATCCGTGCCGCGACCGAGACGAGAAGGAGCAGGGGTGCCAGCCGCAGGAATCGGTCCGCCCGTGTCCTGGGGCCGCGGGCCGGGGCGGCGTGGTTCGCCTCGGACGCAGGGGTCGTCTCGGACACTGTGCTCGTGTTCTCCAGGGTGGTGGTGTTCCTGCGGGCCGGACCCGACTTGGTCGTCGGCGAGCCTACGTCAGGGGCGGCGGACTCGATGCACGGCGACGGCAGCACGTAACAGTTGCATCAACTACCTCAGAGTTCACTCCCGTAACACGCTATCGTCGGGACGTCGACATCGTCGGAAGTACCAGTGAGTACACTTCCGCGGGTGCTCGCCCTTCGCCATTGCGTGGGACGGTCACGGCAAACGCTGTACAACGCCAGAAGCCCTGCATAGAGTGACCCTTCGACAACGAGGGGCCTGCTGGGCCAGTCGTCGCCTTAGGGACGCCGACGTTTGACGACAAGGATGGGGACACCGTGCTTCGTACGCGAGGAACGCGCACATCGATCATTGCGCTGGCGCTTGCCGCTGCCGCAGTCGCGCTACCGGCGAGCGCGTCCGCCGAGCCCACGGTCCCCCAGATCCCTGAGGGCCTGGACATCAAGGCACTCGCCTCGCTCGCCCCCGCGATCGTCGGTGCAGCCGCGGGCCCGATCGAGCTCGGCGTGACGGACATCGCCAGCCCGCAGGCAGATCTGCTCGCGCAGGCGAAGGCGCTGCTCGAGGCGTCCAACCTGCCCCCGCAGACGAAGTCGACCCTCCAGCGTGTCATCACGTTCCTCGACGGCAGCGGCGGCGGCGGCCCGGAGCTGCCCCCCGAGAGCGGCCCGGTCATCTCGCAGTTCCTGTACCCGACCATCGGTGAGGGCTGCATCGGCGGCACGTCCGACTCGATCGGTGCGGCGCTCGCCGTTCCCGGGCCCGCGCACCTGCCCCCTCCGGGACCGAAGGCCGGCGAGACGGGCTTCGTGTTCACCGCGCTCGGCACCAGCAAGGCCACCGAGAAGCAGCCCGTGCCGCTGGTCGTCGACTGGGTCAACATCGACCACCCGAAGAACGGCCGCACCGAGCTGACCACCGCGTCGCGGATCAACCCGGACGGCCCGGCCACCCTGTCCGGCATCGCCCAGACCGGCCAGGGCCGCGTTCTCGCCGTTGTCTCCGGTGGGCTCACCACGGAGACCGAGGGCGGCGCCGCCGTCACGTGCAGCTTCCTCCCGACCGTCGGGACCGTGTACGTCCCCTGATCGGAAAGTTCCGATCGACGAACTCACGAAGGCCCCTCGCATCACGCGAGGGGCCTTCGTTCATTCGCCGGGTCGTGCGGTGGGCCGCACCGTGGTAAACCGGGGAATGGCCACTCGCAGTCGACGCTCAGTCAAGTCCGTGCGCTCCAGTCGGTCGATCCTGTCCATCCGCTCGGAGGGATCCATCCTGTCGATCGGCTCCGCGTACTCGATCCTGTCGATCGGCTCCGCCTTCTCGATCCTCTCGATAGGGTCGATCGGATCCGCCGGTTCCGCGCTGTCGTCCGGCTCGTTCGGCAGCCTCGGTTCCGCGCTGTCGGGCCTGTCCCGATGGTCGGTGCTGTCCTGGCGGGCCGACGGCGAGGGTCCCGGAGACCGCCCACTTCACGTGCTGGCGGAGGAACCGGAACTCGCGACGTCACCGCTCTCGCATACCCAGACCTGAGCCGAAACCTGGATCGCCCCATCCGGTTTCGACCGACACCGATGGAGGACCCGTGACCCTGCCCGGCAACGACGCCACACTCGCCCCGACCGGAGGCCGCTGGAGCCGGGAGGAACTGGAGCAGGCGTTCGCCGGCTACCAGCGCACGGTGGAGACCGCGAAGGAAACCGGCAACTGGGACCTGTTCGCGGACATGTTCACCGAGGACGCGAACTACGTGGAGCACGCATACGGCACGTTCTCCGGCCGCGAGGAGATCCGTCCGTGGATCAACCGCACGATGTCGAGTTTCCCGGGCAGTCACATGACGGCATTCCCGGCGCTGTGGCACACCATCGACGAGCAGCGGGGCTGGGTGATCTGCGAGATCGACAACCCGATGTGCGATCCGGGCGACGGATCGGTTCACGGCGCGTCGAACCTGACGATCCTGCACTACGCCGGCGACGGGCTGTGGTCCTGCGAGGAGGACGTCTACAACCCGATGAAGTTCCTTGCCATGGCCAAGAAGTGGTGCCGCGCCGCCGAGTCCGCGGGCACCCTGCCGGAGGAGGCCCGCCGGTGGCTCGCGAAGGTCGGCGGCTGACACCGACCGCCGGTCAGGGGTTCTGCTGCTCCCCTGCGCCTGCGGTCGAGCCTGCGGAGATCTCGTCGTAGAGGTTGGCTGCGAAGGCATAGACGAGGTTGATGACGATGTCCACGTGTGATCGGTGTCCTTTCGATTGCGACTCGTTCTTCCCTACGTCGTCCACATACGCCCCAGCCGTTACGTCCGGGGCTAGGCTCGACACATGAAGCGTGTAGCAGCAGCACTGTTCACCGCGACCCTCGTCTCTGTCACCGTCGCGGGATGCACCTCCGACAGCGAGAGCAGCGACACCACCGTCACCACGACGGCCGGCGTCCTCGATCGGGCATCCGATGCCGTGAGCTCGGCCGCGAACGCAGCCCAGGGTGCCATCTCGTCGGCGCAGGGAGCGGTCTCGTCGATGCAGTCCGCGGCGGCGGGCCTGACGAGTCGCGCGAGTGGCGCGGTCGACGCCATCCAGTCGGGTACGTTCGTCGCCGCGTTCCGGGCGGGCTATCCCGATCTCTCCGAGGGACGCGACGACGCCGCCATCGAGGACATCTATGCCGAGACGTGTGCGGCGATCGACGCCAACGTCGACGAGGCGACGGTGGTTTCCGAACTGCAGGTTCGGGCGGGCAACGGTGGCACCGAGGCGACGCCGGAGCAGGCGCAGCAGATCTACAACATCGCCAAGCCGCTCTGCTGACGTAGGACCGAACCACTACGGCCGGTGGTCGCTCAGGCGAGCGACCACTGGCCGTAGTCGGGCTTGAGGATCGCGTTGAGGTCGACTCCGACCCCGTCGATGGCACGCTTGTCGATCTCGTACTGGTGCAGGTGCGCGGCGGGGTGGACGTAGCCCTCGGGTGTCCCCCAGTCGTGCTGCCAGAAGAACCTTCCCGCGCCTGCCAGCCTCAGTGCGTCGATCGTGCCGGAGTTCGCGTAGACGCCGGTGTTCTCGCGTCCGATCACGGATTCCCAGCCGAGTACGTACGGCAGGACCTTCGTCGCGACGTCCACGGTGTTCGGGTTGTCGTCGATCGACGTGTAGATCGGGCGCCCTTCGGGTCCGCCCGCGGCGCGGTGCAGTTCGAGTCCGCGCCTGGCGTGTGTGACACCCGCTTCGAATCCACCGCGCCAGTCGGCGGTCGCACCCTTACCGAACTGGTAGCAGGAAACGATCTGGAGGCCGGCCTCGATCAACGCGGACGCCTCGTCGGCCCGGATCGGCTTGCCGACCATCCATTCGGCGCCCGGCCTTCGATCGGAGACGTATCGGATGGCGCCGACATGCCCTGCTGCTCGGATGGCGTCGGCGGACGGCACGCCGCCGGAGTAGTCGACCAGTGTGCCGAGCGGCGCCGCGCCCGCGGCGCCGGTCACGCCCAGCGCCGCGGCACCCAGCGCGGCCGAGCCCACGGCTGCGAATCTGAACAGTTCACGACGGGTGACATGCACGGGGCGCCTCGCTTCATCGGATCGTGTGCGGCCGGCCTCGGTGAATTGCATCACAGCACAGTGGTGCCCGCCAGTCGCACGTGTCCTGTTGCGTCTCACCCGTAACCGAAGGCGCGGGTGCCGACGGCCGGTTCGGCGGTAGGCTCGGAACCGTATCCGAAGGGCAGCCGACCAGCAGGAAAACCTCCCCGAGGAGGGTGGGCCATGGCTAAGGAAACGTGGTGGGTGATCGCACCCGAGAGCCCGTTCACATTCGAGCAACGCCCCAACGGCGACCTCGTCGTCGCGAGCACCGAGGGAAACGAGGAGCACGTTCTCCACGGCTACGAGTGGATGCACATCACCCCGGACGACCCGAGTCATCGCATCAAGGTGCACGGCGAGGGGCCTCCGCCGTTCGGCCGGTGGGTTCCGTTCGACCTCTGAGACGAATCTCAGCCGTTCCTGTGGGTTCGCTAAGTCCGGTACGAACCCCGGGTGAAACGGCTCTCCCACCCCGTACCCTCCGTGCAGGGGGTCGACATCAGGTGGCGCCGACAGCCACACAACGGGGGAGGAACCGAAATCGTGCAGAAGCAACTCACGCCGATGCTGGCCGCGGCGGTGATCGTGCCGCTCTGGGCTGGGACGCTCACGGATGCCGTCACGCGACGGGAGTGGGAGATGTGCCGGGCGCGGCGCCGGACGTGGATCGCGGCGATCGCGTTGCTGCCGCCGGTCGGTCCCGCGCTCTGGCTGGCCTTCGGGCGACCACGCAAACGTGTTCCGCTTCCGGATCAGCAGCGGATGCATCCGGCGATGTACTTCGCCCTTCAGCGGGAGCTGGCGCGCGACATCGCCGAGTTCGAGAACGGTGGCAACGTCACGACAGGGTGACGTGCCAGACGAGGGCCGCCGCGAGGGCTCCCACTCCGTTGAGGGACCAGTGCAGCGCGATGGGCGCGAGGAGGCTACCGCTGCGGCGCCGCAACCAGGTGAATGCGACTCCGGCGGCCGCGGTGGCGGCGACGGCGCCCGCGATCCCGACGACCTGCCCGAACAGTCCGGCGCCGAGGATCCCGGTGAGCCCCTGATTGCCCGTGGTCAGTCCCAGTGACGACGCGATGTGCCAGAAGCCGAACAGGAGCGAGCCCGCCGCGAAGACTCCGCGGGCTCCCCAGACACGTTCGAGCGTTCCATGCAGGACACCACGGAACGCCAGCTCCTCCGGGATGACCGTCTGCAGTGGGATGACGATCATCGATGCGATCAGTGCACCCGAGACCGTCGCGTACCGGTTGCTCAGGAAGAACTGGCGGGTCAGCGGAAGCGCGATGGCCACCGCGACCACGGCGAGCACCAGCGCGACCGCGCCGAGCGCATAGAGGGTGCCGCGGCGCCAGTGCCGCGGCGAGAGTCCGAGTTCGTGCCAGCCCAGCCCCCGACTCCGGCCCAGTCCGAGGAGGACCGCTGCCGCGAGCGGGACGGCGGCCACCGACGCCCACACGGTGGTGAAGTGAGCGATCAGGTTCGTGCACACCAGGACCGCGACGACGACCGCGACGTCGAGATACGCGTGGAAGCGCGGGCGATGGACGGCGATCGTTTCGGACACCCCGCCCAGTGTACGGACCCCACGAGCAGGGAAAGGCCCGTATGATCCCCGCCTTCGTCACACTCGGCGGGCAGGTTTAGCCTGGATCCCGACCTTCACACGCCCATGCCCAGGAGAGATGATGGCCGACTTCCTCTACGAGGACCTGCTGCCGATCGGGGAAGATCCCACCGAGTACCGGCTGCTGACCACCGAGGGGGTGTCCACCGTCGAGGGACCGGACGGACGCACCTTCCTGAAGGTCGAGCCCGAAGCGATGCGGCTGCTCACCGAGACCGCGCTGCACGACATCTCGCATTACCTGCGCACCGATCACCTCAAGCAGGTCGCGAGCATTCTCGACGACCCGGAGGCCTCGGACAACGACAAGTTCGTCGCACTCGATCTGCTGAAGAACGCGAACATCTCCGCGGCGGGTGTCCTCCCGATGTGCCAGGACACCGGCACCGCGATCGTGATGGGCAAGCGCGGCCAGCAGGTTCTCACGCCTGGTGACGACGAGGAGTCGATCGCGCGGGGCGTGTACGACGCCTACACCCGGTTGAACCTGCGGTACTCGCAGAACGCTCCGATCACGATGTGGGAGGAGAAGAACACCGGCAACAACCTGCCCGCGCAGATCGAGCTGTACGCGGACACCGCGAAGGGCCACGAGAACTCCTACAAGTTCCTCTTCATGGCGAAGGGCGGCGGGTCGGCGAACAAGTCGTACCTGTACCAGGAGACGAAGGCGATCCTGAACCCGGACTCGATGATGCAGTTCCTCGAGGCCAAGATCCGGTCGCTCGGCACCGCGGCGTGCCCGCCGTACCACCTGGCGATCGTCGTCGGCGGTACCTCCGCCGAGTTCGCGCTCAAGACGGCGAAGTACGCGTCGGCGCACTACCTGGACGAGCTGCCCACCGAGGGCGCGATCACCGGCCGCGGCTTCCGGGACCACGAACTGGAGAAGCAGGTCTTCGAGCTGACCCAGAAGATCGGCATCGGCGCGCAGTTCGGCGGCAAGTACTTCTGCCACGACGTCCGGGTCATCCGCCTGCCCCGCCACGGCGCGTCGCTGCCCGTCGCGATCGCCGTCTCCTGCTCGGCGGACCGTCAGGCGAAGGCGAAGATCACCCCCGAGGGCGTCTTCCTCGAGCAGCTCGAGTTCAACCCCGGCCAGTTCCTGCCCGAGGTCACCGACAGCCAGCTCGACGCAGAGACCGACGGCATCTCGGGTACCGGCAAGGGCGCCGCGGTCAAGATCGACCTGACGAAGCCGATGCCGGAGATCCTCGCCGAGCTGTCGAAGCACCCGGTGAAGACGCGTCTGTCGCTGACGGGTCCGCTGGTCGTCGCCCGCGACATCGCGCACGCGAAGATCAAGGAACGCCTCGACGCAGGCGAGGAGATGCCGCAGTACCTGCGCGATCACCCCGTCTACTACGCCGGACCGGCGAAGACGCCCGAGGGACTTGCGTCGGGATCGTTCGGCCCGACCACCGCAGGCCGCATGGACTCGTACGTGGAGCAGTTCCAGGCCGCGGGCGGCTCGATGGTCATGCTCGCGAAGGGCAACCGCTCGAAGCAGGTCACCGACGCCTGCAACTCGCACGGCGGCTTCTACCTCGGTTCGATCGGTGGCCCGGCCGCGCGTCTGGCGCTGGACTGCATCAAGCACGTCGAGGTCGTCGAGTACGAGGAGCTCGGCATGGAGGCGGTGTGGAAGATCGACGTCGTCGACTTCCCCGCGTTCATCGTCGTCGACGACAAGGGCAACGATTTCTTCGCGCACACCGGCGAGGTCACCCTGACCGTGGGCAAGCGTCCCGGCCTGTAACCAGATGTGCGGCGGCGGCCCGGTGGGATTCCCACCGGGCCGCCGTCGTGTTCACCAGCCTGCGCCGGCGACCTGCTTGACGGTGGCGTTGAGCCGGTTCCACACATTGATCAGCGAGATCTGCATGATCAGCGCCGCGAGCTGCTGCTCGTCGTAGTGGTCGGCAGCGTCGTCCCAGACGGCGTCCGGGACGGGGTCCGGTCGATCGGCGAGCCGGGTCACCGACTCGGTCAGAGCCAGCGCCGCCCGTTCGGCGTCCGTGAAGTACGGAGATTCGCGCCACGCGGCGACCGCGAGCAGGCGCTCGACGGTTTCGCCGTCCTTCATCGCCAGCTTCGGGTGCATGTCGACGCACACGCCGCAGCCGTTGATCTGACTGGCGCGCAGGTGCACGAGGTGCACGGTGCGGGTCGGCAGTCCGGTGTTCTCCGTCGTGCCGCCGACCGCCTGCAACGCCGCCACGGCGCCGGGCAGAACCATCGCGGGGTTGGTCATTCGTGCCTGCATCTCGAACTCTCCTGTCACATCGGTTCTCGCATGTTCGTCACCCCTCTGACGGACCGCTACGAAAGAATGTGACAGCGATGAGTGAAGAAATTCTGGCCAGGCAGTTCGAGGAGCACCGCGAGCATCTGCGAGCTGTGGGTTTCCGCATGCTCGGGTCGACCGCGGAGGCCGACGATGCGGTGCAGGAGACGTGGCTACGCCTGGCTCGGGTCGACAGCAACGAGATCCTGAACCTGGCGGGCTGGCTCACGACCGCCCTCAGCCGGGTGTGCCTGGACATGCTGCGGTCGAGGGGGTCGCGCCGCGAGGTGACGCTGGACGAGCCCGGCCGCCCCGATCCGGCCGATGCGGCCATCGGACCGGAAACCGAAGCGGTCCTTGCCGATTCGATCGGTGTTGCGATGCTCGTCGTGCTCGACACCCTCACGCCCGCAGAGCGGCTCACCTTCGTGCTGCACGACCTGTTCGCGGTGCCCTTCGACGAGATCGCACCGATCGTGGACCGCTCCCCCGCCGCCGCGAGACAGCTCGCGAGCCGTGCCAGGCGCCGCGTGCAGGGCGGTGGCGTCTCCGAGCCCGACGCGCCGCGGCGCAGGCGGGTGGTCGAGGCGTTTCTCGCCGCGTCACGGGAGGGCCGTTTCGAGGACCTGCTCGAACTCCTCGATCCGGATGTCGTGCTGCGCGCGGACTCGGTGGCGGTGTCCGCGTCGGCGGCGGGGGTGACCCACGGTGCGCCTGCCCTGTCGGCGATGGTTGCCGGAGCCGGCGGCGTCGCGGAGGCTTTCAGCGGGCGCGCTCGTGCCGCGCAGGTCGTCACGGTCGACGGGCGTCCCGCGGCGGCGTGGGCGCCCGGCGGGCACGTCCGGGCGGTGTACACGTTCGTGGTCGAGGGAGACCGGATCGTCGAGCTGGTCGTGCTCGCCGATCCGGCGTCTCTCGCGGAACTCGACATCGATCTGGCCTCATCAGGGGTGTGATGCCGCTACCGGTGCCACGATGAACTGGACCGCCTCGCCTGCCCGAAGGAGAGTCATGCAGCCGGAGATGTCCGAATCCGATCCGTCACTGTCCCCGAACAAGCGCGCTGTCGCCGCGTACGTCGAGGGTTTCCGCACGGGCGACCACGACGCGATCCTCTCCCTGCTCACCGAGGACGTGGTCTGGGAGATGCCGGGCGACTTCTCGATCACCGGCAAGGCGGCCTTCGACAAGGAGATCGAGAACGACACGTTCACCGGGAAGCCGACGTTGACGGTGATCCGCATGGTCGAGGAGAACGATGTCGTCGTCCTGCTCGGGACGGTGGAGGCTCGGTTCACCGACGGCGGCGAACTGCACGGCATCTTCAGCGACTACTTCCACTTACGGGAAGGGTTGATCCGGCGGATCGAGTCGTATCAGGTCGACAACCGCTGACACGCCTGGTGTCGGTCACCGCTCCTACACTCGCCCCATGACCGCCGAGGTGTCCCGTGTGCAGGTGCTCGCGTATCGATGGCACGTGCAGCAGCTCGATCGCATGCCCGGTATCGCCACCGACGCCGCCGACTGCGACCTCCTCGACCTCGGAATTCAGAACACCGGTCCCGACGGCGCGGCTTTGGCGCTGCACCTGCGCGGCACACCGGCAGACACCGGTGACGCGCTCGCGCTGGCGTGGACGCTGCGGGGTGCGCCGCACTGCTATCGCCGTGCCGACCTGCCGAAGGTGGCGGTCGCGACGGCCCCGCTGTCGGAGGCGGACGCCGCCAAGCGGATCTTCGATGCCAACCGGCCACTGAAGGCGGCGGGTATTCCGACGTTCGACGCGCTCCGCGCCGTCGCACACGAGATGCGCGACATCGTGCACGAGCCCACCGTGAAGGGCGACATGTCGTCGCAACTCACCGCTCGGATGCCCGAGCCGTACCTCCGGTTCTGCCGGCCGTGCAACGCGACGCACATGTACGAGATGCCCTTCCGGCTGGCGGCGCTTCAGGCCGGTCTGGAACTGCGCCCGCACACGTCACCACCGGTCCTCGAGCGCATTCCCGGCTGGCGCGGAGCGGCGTACGCGCACACGGGTACCGACGCCGAGCCGCGGTTCGACGTGATCCGCGGGTACCTGCACTTCTTCGGACCCAGCGATCCGAAGGCGGTCGCGGCGTACGTCGACGCCCCCGTCCGGGACGTGAAGGCGAACTGGCCTGGCGATGTGGTCGAGGTGACGGTGGACGGGGTGAGCCGCTCGGCGCTCGCCGACGACGTCGACGCGCTGCGTACTTCTCCCCCGGACAGGTCGGTGCAGTTGCTCGGCCCGTACGACCCGTACCTGCAACTGAAGGACCGGGAGATTCTCGTGCCCGACGCGGCGAACCGGAAGTCCCTGTGGCCGACTCTGGGTCGGCCGGGTGCGATCGCAGTCGGCGGTGACCTCGTCGGCGAGTGGCGACCCCGAACGTCGGGCCGCACGCTCACGGTCGAGACGGCGCCGTGGCGGGTGCTGTCGAAGGCGGAGCGCGCCGACGTCGAGAAGCGGGCGGCGGCGCTCGCGGAGTTCCGCGGGGTGGCGTTCGGGGGCGTCACCGTCGCGGGATGACGCAGGGCCGGCATGTCAGGCCAGGCGGAGCCCCACTCCCACCGGGCCGAACGTCTGTGGTTCGCGGGCGATCAGGACCCGGTCCGATCACGGCCGGCGTGCAGGGCCCGCGCAACTTCTGTGACCGCGTCGCTCAGCAGCCGTTCGTACGCGTCCACGTCGGGCATCACCGCGGGTGAGGTCGCGACGGCGATCGTCACGCGGTCGCCGATGCCGTGCACGCCGTGGGTGAGCCCCATGAAACGAGACAGTGCGGGGAATCCTGCCGTGAACCCGACCCGTCCACCCGCGAGGACGAGGTCGGCCGGACCACGGTCGACGCTGGAGACCACGGTGTGCCCGGTGACCTCGTCCGGGACGGCGGTGAAATCGAAGTGCTCGATGCCGTGTCGCAGTAGGGGCGCGGGCACGGCGTCGAGTGCGCGATCCTCGGCGGCCCCCGACGGGTGGTCCGCGCGCAACCTCCGCTGCCGAAGCGACTCCGCGATGGCGGCAGCTCGTTCGGCGGGATCGTCGACCTCCGAGTGAAGCTCGACGGCGAAGTTACGGAAGTGATTGCGGGCGTCCGGGATTCCCGGCTTGGCGACGGTGACCTCCGCGGCGAGCACCGAGGGGTCCACTCCTCGCTCGAGGAGGTACCTGCCGAGCGCCAACGAGATCGCCGTCAGCGCACCGACGGTGACACTGACGCCGGGCCCTCGCAGGTCGGCGGCCGGAACGACGACGGCACCGAGGGTCCGTCGCTCGTCCGGTGCGGCATTCGTCGGCAACTTCGGCCGGCCGAGCGGCTTCGGCGGAACCAACCCTGCTGCTGTGTCGCGTTCGCGTTGGCGGTGTGCATGGTGAGCGGGCCGGGCACGCAGCAGCATCCGGCCTACCTGTATCGGCAGCCGGATCGCGGCGGCCGCGGCGGCGCGGCGGGGACGCCACGGCGGCAGCGGTGGCGACGGTGTCGGCGCCGCGTCGGCGAACAGGTCGCGGGCGATCGCCGCGGCTCGCCTCCCGTCGGCGAGGGCATGGGACACCTGCAGGACGGCCACCACGCACTCGGCGCCGCCACTGTCCGGTGCATCGACCAACGGTCCGAAAAGGTGGATCCGCCAGGGTGATTCAGCAGGCTCGACCTGGTCGAGAACGAGTTCACCGAGAACGGTCAGGCAGTCCCTCCAGGTTCCGGTGTCCTCGTGCAGGCGGATCGAGGAGTCGTCCGGCGCGGCAGGCGCCCAGTGCGGAACGTCGAGCCGTCGGGGAACCTCCCGCACCCGCAGGCACAGGTCGCCGATCGTCGCGGCGCGCGCCAGAAGCTGGTCCCGCGCACTCGTCAGCGGCTCGGTCGTACCGACGAAGCAGTACAGCAGGAACTGGTCTGTCGGAATCCGGCGTGAGATCCAGTACGACTGCGCATCAGGGCTGGTCATCCGCGGCACCGGGTGACGATAGCAGCGGCAACGTGACGGGGTCGCGAGTGTCGCGGCGGCGACGGGCCCGCCCGACGCCCTACCGTTGCACCCAGCGACGCAGGAGGTCCGATGACGCAGGGTGTTTCACCGCCAACCGACCAATTCGATCCGGGTGACCGATGGGTGCCGGTGGACCGGCGGTGGCTGGGACTCGACCGTGCAACCCTCCTGCCCGCCGTCGTGGTACTCGCGTTCGCGTTCGTTCTCGCGACAGTCCTGCCGGCCGTCAACGGTGCGGTCGAGTACGACGACACCGTCGCGGCAGGCGACGTCATGGAGATCGCGGGCAGGGTGACGTTCGAGCCCGCGACCGACTGGGGCATCACCTCCGGCGTGCGGGTCGGCGACCGGCCCGCGACAGGTTCGTATCCGGCGTCCGCGACCGTCGAGGCCGATGGCGTGTCCCTGACGGTCCGGACCGGTGCCTTCAGCGGCGATGCCCGCGCCCTCCTCGAACAGATCCGGGACACGACCACGGCGCTCGACGACAACGTCCACATCGACGGCACCCCAACGCCCGTCACGACCGACTCCGGGGAGCACGGATACGTCGCGCGTTACGCCGGACCCCAGTTCTCCGGGGTCATCGCGGCGTTCGTCGAGGACGGTCGGGGTGTCCAGGTCGTCGCCACCGGTCCCCCCGACACCGACCAATCACGGGCTGAGGAGATCTCCCGAATGATCACGAGCATCGACCGCGGCAAGGAGGAGTCCTGATGACCGCCACCGCGACGGAACGTCGGGTCGCCGCGATCGAGGACTCCGGGTGGGGCCGGTCGTTCACCTTCTATCAGCCGCGCAATGCGGCGTTCTGGGTGTATCTGCTGCTGGTGTCGCTCGGCGTGTTCAGTTTCGTGACGATGCTGGTGGGCGCGTCGGGCGCGTACGGACGTGCGATCGCGGTGTCGGTCGTGCTGTTCGGGGTGTACGGCGCCCTCTTCTGGGGATTCACCCAGCACATCGACCGATACTCCCGGCAGCCCGTCGGCATCGTCGTCGCGGCCTTCGGGTGGGGAGCGTTCGCCGCGACCTGGGTGCTCGCGGCGGAGGCCAACACTGCCGCGCTCGGACTGTTCGCGAAAGTGTTCGGGCAGTCGTGGTCATTGGCGTGGGGCGCCGGTCTCGTGGCCCCCGTCACCGAGGAGATCGCGAAGGGTCTCGGGCTTCTCCTGCTGATCGCCCTGGCGCCGCGGTTGATCCGGACCGCGTTCGACGGCTTCATCGTCGGGGCGTTCCTCGGCCTGGGATTCCAGATCGCGGAGGACGTCGTGTACGCGTTGAACTCGGCCGGATCGCAGTTCGGGGCGAACCAGGTGGCGGCGGCGATGGGAACCGTGTGGCTGCGCATGGCAGTCGGCGTCGCGGCGCACATCCTGTACAGCGCGGTCTTCTGCGCCGGACTGGTCTACCTGCTCGGCCGGCCCGCCGAGCCGCGCCGCGTCGGACGCGGGCTGGTGCTGATGGCGACCGCGATGCTGCTGCACGGGGTGTGGAATTCGCTGGCGGCCCTCGCCGGGGGCCGGGTCGTTCAACTCGTCGCGACGTGGGTCGTGGTGATCGTGGTGGCACTGGCCATCGCGGTGCGAGTGTTTCGGATGACGGTCCCCCGCGAACGCGCGTTCCTCGGCGACGTGCTCGGTCCCGAGGTCGCGATCGGGACCATCACGCCCGAGGAACTGATCGCGGTGTGCGGAGATCACAAGGTGCGCAGGGCGTTCCGCAGGATGGGGGCCGACAGGCGGGACCGCAGGCGCCGCGGACACACCCTCGAGGCGGTCGCCGACGTGGCGGACGCGCTCGCCACGTCGGGCGGCCGCGACACCCCTGCGGTCGAGTTCGCCCGCACCGAGGTGGGCCGAATCCGGTCCGGGGCGCCGTCGACGCCGCGATGACGACGGACGCCGCGCCGTAGTGGCCCGGGCAGGGCCCGGGACCGCTTCGGCGCGGCGTCGAAGGGCGTCAGACCGCGGCGGCCAGTCGGTTCGCCAGCAGAGCGGTGAAGCGTGCCGGGTCGGAGAGCTCGCCACCTTCCGCGAGAAGCGCCATGCCGTAAAGCAATTCGGCGGTCTCCGCGGACGCCTCGTCACCGGGGCGTTCGGTGTGCGCGGTGCGCAGCGCGAGCACGAGCGGGTGCTCGGGGTTCAGTTCGAGGATTCGCTTGGTGACCGGGACCGGCTGACCCGACGCCCGGTACATCCGCTCCAGTGCGGGCGACATGGAGAAGTCGTCGCCGACGATGCACGCGGGCGAGGTGGTCAGGCGGGTCGACAACCGCACCGACTTGACCTGCTCGTCGAGGGTCGTCGTCAGCCAGGAGAGCAGATCCGCGAACTCCTTCTCCTTCTCCTCACGCTCGGTCTCGGCGGCGGCCTTGTCCTCTTCGCTGTCGAGGTCGACCTCGCCCTTGGCGACGGACTGGAAGGTCATGCCCTCCAACTCGGGCACCTGCGACGTCCAGACCTCGTCGACGGGGTCGGTGAGGAGCAGCACCTCGAGCCCCTTGGCCTTGAACGCCTCCAGGTGTGGCGAGTTCTCCAGCAGCTGACGCGATTCGCCGGTCGCGAAGTAGATCTGCTTCTGGTCGTCCTTCATCCGGGACACGTAGTCGGCGAGGGTGGTGAGTTCGTCCTCGCTGGCCGTGGACGCGAACGACGAGATCTTCAGCAGCGTCTCGCGGTTGTCGACGTCGGAGATCAGCCCCTCCTTGAGGGCGCGGCCGAACTCGGACCACAGGGTGCGGTAGTCGTCGGGACGCGACAACGCGATCTCCGCGATCGTGCCGAGCACCTTCTTGGTGAGTCGACGCCGGATGGCGCGAATCTGCCTGTCCTGCTGCAGGATTTCTCGGGACACGTTCAGCGAGAGGTCCTGGGCGTCGACGACACCCTTGACGAAGCGCAGGTACTCGGGGAGCAGTTCGTCGGCGTCGTCCATGATGAACACCCGCTTGACGTACAGGTGGACACCGGTCTTGCCGTCGCGCATGAACAGGTCGAACGGCGCGTGCTGCGGGATGAACAGCAGGGCCTGGTACTCGAAAGTGCCCTCGGCCTTCATCGGGATCGTCTCGAGCGGCGAATCCCAGGCGTGCGCGATGTGGCGGTAGAACTCGGTGTACTCCTCCTCGGAGACCTCGTCCTTCGACTTCGCCCACAGCGCCTTCTGCGAGTTCAGAGTCTGGGTTTCGACCTCGACCTTTTCCGGTTCCTCGTCGGTCGCCGGGGTACGGCGTTCGACGTCCATCCGGATCGGCCAGGCGATGAAGTCCGAGTACCGGGTGACGAGTTCCTTGATCTTCCGCTCGGCGGTGTAGTCGTGGAGGTTGTCGTCGGTGTCGGCGGGCTTGAGGTGCAGCGTCACCGCGGTGCCCTGCGGGGCATCGTCCACCGTCTCGATGACGTAGGTCGCTTCGCCGCTCGACTCCCAGCGGGTCGCCTGCCGCTCCCCTGCCTTACGCGTGAGCAGGGTGACCTTGTCCGCGACCATGAACGTGGAGTAGAAGCCGATGCCGAACTGGCCGATCAACTCCTCGCTCGCGGCTGCGTCCTTCGCCTCCTTGAGCTTGCGACGCAGGTCCGCGGTGCCCGACTTGGCGAGGGTGCCGATCAGGTCGACGACCTCGTCCCGGGACATGCCGATGCCGTTGTCGCGGATCGTCAGCGTCCGCGCGTCCTTGTCGATCGCGATCTCGATGTGCAGGTCGGACGTGTCGGCGTCCAGGTCCTTGTCCTGGAATGCCGCGAGCCGCAACTTGTCGAGTGCATCCGAGGCGTTGGACACCAGTTCCCGCAGGAACGAGTCCTTGTTCGAGTAGATCGAGTGGACCATCAGGTCCAGCAACTGGCGGGTCTCCGCCTGGAACTCGAGCTGCTCCCGTTCTCCGGTGTGCGCGTTCAATCCGATTCCCTTCGACTGCTCACGAGGCACTGTGTTCGCCGGGATTTTACCGCCCCCACCTGCGCGGCAGACCTACCGGCCGGTAGTTGATCCCGGTCCCACGCAGGCATTGCCTCGGGCTCTGACGCGGAGGAGGGTGAGAGGCGGGGGGTATCCGGTGGCGCCGCCGGGGCGCTGCCTCGAGTGGAAGGGGTTCGGTCGTGTACGCACGCTCCACCACGATCCTGGCGCACCCGTCCTTCATCGACGCCGGCATCAAACACATGAGTGACACCGTCATGCCCGCACTCGCGGATTACGAGGGCTGTGCAGGACTTTCGCTCCTCGTCGATCGCGACAGCGGTCGCTGTATCGCGACCAGTTCGTGGATGGACGAGGACGCGCTCCGCGGCAGTGAGGGACCGGTCCGCGAACTGCGCGACCACGCCACGGAGATGTTCCACGGCACGGCGACCGTCTCGCGGTGGGAGATCGCTGTCCTGCACCGCGACCACCCGGCGAGCCGCGACTCGTGCGTCCGCGTCACCTGGCTGAAGGTGGAGCCCGGCCACATGACCCGGGCCGTCGACATCTTCAAGCTGGTGGCCCTGCCCGCGATGGGCGCGGCGGAAGGCTTCTGCAGCGCAGGCATGATGATCGACCCCGCCTCCGGCCACGCAGTGGTGTCGGTGACCTGGGACAGCCGGGAAGCGTTCGAACGCGCCCAGGCACAGATGGACGAGAAACGCGCCGCCGTTACCCGCGAGATGGGCGCCACGATGCTCGAAACGCGCATGTTCGACCTGGCCATCGCTCACCTCCACGTGCCGGAAATGGTCTGATCGACGCGTTTCCGCTGACGACCCCCATGGGTTGACAGCGGTTATGCGCGGGGTAACACTGAACTAGATGGTTCAGTATCAACCGCTCGACACGACCTTCGCGGCGCTCGCCGATCCCACGCGTCGCGGAATTCTCGAACACCTCGACCGCTCCGACGCGACGATCACCGAATTGGCGGACGTCTTCGACATGACGCTCACCGGCATCACGAAGCACGTGCACCTTCTCGAACGAGCGGGCCTCGTGGTGACCGAGAAGCGGGGCCGGGTCCGGTACTGCCGCCTCGGCGGCAACACCCTCGACCTCGAGGCCGCCTGGATGGCCCGGCACCGCCGCGTCGTCGCCGAGCGACTGGACCACCTGGGAGCGTTTCTCGACCGCGAACCGCATCACGAGGAGGAGCCATGACCAGCACCACCAACGCGACACTCACGACATCGGGCGACCGCGACTGCCGTGTCGAACGAACCTTCGCCGCGCCACGCGCCCGGGTCTGGGCCGCCTACACCGAGCCGGACCTGATCGCGCAGTGGTGGGGTCGCGGAAACCCGGTCGACGTGGAGAAGTGGGAACTCGAAGTCGGCGGCCACTGGCGGTTCGTCGAGCACCACGGGGGCGGCAGCGACGGATTCGAGGGGCGGTTCCGAGAGGTCGTCCCGCAGGAACGTCTCGTGTACTCGTTCGAGTGGGACGGCATGCCGACGCACGCGTCGATCGACGCCGTCGACTTCGTCGACCTCGGTGACGGGCGCACGAAGATCGTGGTGGAGTCACTGTTCCTCACCGCCGAGGACCGGGACGGCATGCTCGGCTCGGGCATGGAGGAGGGCATGAACGCCAGCTACGCGGCCCTCGACGCACTGCTCGCCCGGACCGCGTAGCGGCCGACGTCAGTCCAGCGCGCGTCGCAGCAGATCCGCGGTCGCGGCGTCGAAGGCCACCAGCACGACGCGCTCCACGGAGCTGTCCGCGCCGCGGATCGCGTCGACGGCCTGCCGCACGGCATCCTGGCGAGGCCACCCGTAGGAACCTGACGAGATCAGCGGGAAGGCGACGCTGCGTGCGCCGAGGTCGTCCGCGACGGCGAGGCTGCGGGTGTAGGCGGATCGCAGTTGTGCGGAGCGATCCTCCGCGCTCGAGTGCACGGGGCCGACGGTGTGGACGACCCACGTCGCGGGAAGGTTGCCCGCGGTGGTCGCGACCGCGTCACCGGCGGGCAGGCCATCCGGCAGAGTGGTGGTCCGTATCTTCTTGCACTCCGCGAGAATTCGCGGTCCACCGGCACGGTGGATCGCCCCGTCGACACCACCGCCACCGAGCAGCGCCGAGTTCGCGGCGTTGACGATCACGTCGACGAGCTGCGTGGTGATGTCGCCGACGGCGACCTCGATCACCGGGCCGGAACGTGCCGCGGCGCGGCCCCGAACCGAGGCTTCGGCGAGCCGTACCAGGTCCGGGTCGGAGAAGCCGGGCCAGCCGTGCAGCATCCGCCGCCAGCGGAGCGGAACCGCACCGGCGCCCCACCGCGCACCGAGCAGACCCCCGGCGATTGCCGACGTGGTGTCGGTGTCGCCGCCCGCACGCACGGCCGCTTCGAGGGCACGGACCAGGTGCCCGGAGTCCGAATCGTCTGTAGTGGCAATCGCCCACCACGCCGTCTGCAGGGCGTGCACCACCCATCCGTTGTTGGGAAAGTCTGCGGGCGAACCGGTTTCGGCCTGATCGAGGAGCGGTGACCAGAACTCGGCGACGTCGGAGGGTGCCGTCTCCAGGAAGCCTCGCACCCCGTCGAAGGTCCCGTGCAGGACTGCATGGCGAATGGCGTGCGTCCACAACTGGCACGCCTCGGTTGCGCGCACGTCGTCGTGAGTGAGGGCGGAAATCGCGGCGGCGGCGTCGCGGCAGGCACGCTCGTCGTCGAGATACGCCAGCGCGACCGGGGCGGTACGCATCAGCGACCCGTTGCCCCCCTTGCGTCCACGAACAGCCTGTGCGCGCGTGCGCATCGCGTCGGCGCCTTCGGGACGGGTCGACAGCACCGCCCTCGTCTGGTTGCCGATGTCCGGCGGGTTCGAATCGAACCAGGCGACGAAGCGGGCCGCGATCGCGTCCAGTCCCGCGCCGTGACCGATCGGGACTCCTGCGGCGGCGACCTCGGCGATCGCCAGTGCCATCGACGTGTCGTCGGTCCACTCCCCCGGCGCCCAGTCGAACGTCCCGCCGCCGATCATGTCGATCACTGCGTCACGGGCCGGATGAGTGAACTCGTATCCCGCGCCCAGGGCATCGCCTGCGGCGCCTCCAAGCAGGACGCCGATCGCACGGTCGATCCGGTGCGCGTTCCGTTCCATCCCAACCTCCAGTGGTGTCAGCTTAGCTCAGTACTGCTCTAATCCTAGTCGGCGCGACGAGTTCCGACAAACGCCCTGCGACACCGGAACCGCCGCAGCGCTACCTGGACCGTTGTCCATGAAGACCTGACGGTCGGGTACTCGCCCGTAATCAGATGCACGAAATACCATCGCGGGCACGTCGATGCGCCCCCCCGCGCGCGACTCAGGCCCTCC